>WRDE01000017.1 GCA_009783605.1 Oscillospiraceae bacterium | reverse complement strand
TTCAAGACCGGTGCATTCGACCAGGCTATGCTACTCTTCCATATTTTGCCAAAAGGCACGCAGATCGCGGAATCTGCAAAAGTGTTAGGAAACTGTTAGAAAATCACGGATATTTAGCATGACGGCCATAACAAGAATCCAGTTAAATCAACGGTTTGCATCGTGGTGGTCGTAAAGTGCGCGATTATTTTTCAAGACCGGCTCCTTAAACCGCTCGGACACCTCTCCGTATATGGCCGATTACGGCTTATACTGTGCGCGGCATATATGATAACACGGGTTTTTCCGCTTGTCAACAGACCCAACAGACTTAGTTTAAAAAATAACGCTTGCATTTTCTCAGCATCTGTGCTATACTTTTTATTGTACGAATATAAACATGAAAGAGTGGGGTGACCCGCTCTTTCGCAATGATACAGCAGTTTTGCAGTGGAGACCGCTATGCCGAATAAAAAACCGCATACTTTCACCGCTCACGGCGGGGGCAATACCGCCGATCGCTGCCGAACATTGGGGGAACCCGTTGCCGCTTCGCTGGGGCTGCGGATCTGGGACGTTCAGTTTGTGAAGGAAGGCTCGGTTTGGATTCTGCGGTATATCCTCGACCGGGACAGCGGGGTGGATATGAACGCCTGCGTGGCTTTCACTCGCTTGATCAACCCGGCGTTAGATGCCGCCGACCCTGTTGAGCAGAGCTATTGTCTCGAAGTCTCGTCCCCCGGAATCGACCGGGAGCTGACCCGGCCGGAGCACTTTGAGGAATTCATCGACGCCCCGGTAACCATTCAGCTGATCCGCCCCGCCGACGGCGTCCGGGATTTCGCCGGAATATTGGCATCCTATGCCGACGGGATAGTCACGGTACGGCAAGAGGACGGGACATCCCGCTCCTTCGCAAAAAAAGAAACGGCGAAAATAAAATTAATCGATTCGATTGATTTCGACGCGGAATAATTTTCCATTTGCCATTTACAATTTGCCATTTTATACATCGGAGGTTTTTATCAAAATGAACGAAGAATTCTTTACCGCTTTATCGCTGTTAGAAAAGGAAAAAGGCATTCCGGCGGAATATCTGATCGAAAAGATCAAAAACGCCATCATTATCGCCGTCAAAAAAGATTACGGCGGCAAAGATAATATTGATGTGGAGATGGAGCCGGATACTAACCATTTTGCCGTCCTTTTAAAAAAAACGGTGGTCAGAGAGGTGGAAGATCCGGATATCGAGATGCTGAAAGAAGAGGCTGTCAAGTACAAGAAAGCCCCGAAATTTGATGATATTATCTCGATCCCGCTGGAAACCAAACAATTCGGGCGTATCGCGGCCCAAACGGCCAAGCATGTGATCCGGCAGGGTATCCGCGAGGCCGAGCGGGGACAGCAGCTGATCGAATTCCAGCGCCGGAATCAGGAGCTGATCACCGCGCTGATCACCCGTATCGACCCGCGCTCCGGCGCGGCGACATTGGAGATCGGCCGCAGTGAGGCGGTGCTGCCGAAAAATGAGCAGCTACCGGATGAAACGCTCCAGGAGGGTGCCCGGGTCAAGGTGTTTGTCGTCGACGTCAAGGAGGGCGACCGCGGCCCGCGGATATTGATCTCCCGCACCCATCCGGGATTGGTCAAGCGGATGTTTGAGCTGGAGGTCCCGGAGATATTCGACGGAACGGTGGAAATCAAAGCCATCTCCCGGGAGGCCGGCTCACGTACCAAGATGGCGGTCTCGGCCAAGGATGAAAACGTCGACGCGGTCGGCGCCTGTATCGGTCCGCGGGGCGCCCGGGTAAACGGGATCGTGGAGGAACTGGGCGGCGAAAAGATCGATATCATGGAATACAGCGAGGATCCGGGTACCTTCATCAGCGCGGCGCTGTCGCCGGCCAAGGTGCTGTCGGTGGATGTGGACCCCGAAGGCGGCCGCAGCTGCAAGGTCGTGGTGCCGGACAACCAGCTGTCCCTCGCCATCGGTAACCGGGGACAAAACGCCCGGCTCGCCGCCAAACTCACCGGCTGGAAGATCGACATCCAGCCGGAATCGGCCCCATAGACAAAGCCCCATAGACAAACGCTCTGCGTTTGCCACAGCGCAGCCGATAGTGAACAGGTAATGCGTATTATTAATTTTCAATTCTCAATTACCCCGGAGGTGCCATTATGCCGCCGAAACAAAAACATGTGCCGCTGCGCAAATGCCTTGGCTGCGGGGAGATGAAGCCGAAACGGGAGCTGATCCGGGCGGTACGGCCTCCTGAGGACGCCCCCGAAAGGGAGATTTCCATCGACCTTATCGGTAAAAAGCCGGGGCGCGGCGCTTATCTCTGCCGCAGCAGGGATTGCCTCAAAGCCGCCCGGAAGGCGAAACGGTTAGAACGGGCTTTTGCCTGCCAGATTCCGGCTGAGGTATATGAACGGTTGGAAGCCGAAATGGCCGCCGCTGAGGAAGAACATGCCGATGAGTGAACAAGCGGGCCAAGCGTTCCGGGCGATTCACGGATTATTGGGAATGGCGCGGAGATCCGGCCACCTGATCATGGGCTTCGACGCGGCGGCGGGGCTGATCACCCAGAAAAAGGCGAAATTGATACTGCTGGCGTCGGATATCTCCCCGAAAACAGAAAAAGAGTTACGGTTTGCCGCGTCAAAAGCTGAAAACGAATTGGTCTGGCTGCGACTAACGGCAACAAAAGACGAATTAGCCGCCGCGCTGGGATTAAAAAAGCCAATAGGCATCATAGCCATAGACGACAACGGATTCGCTAACGCGGTTATAACGCGTTTTAACGATAAATCTAATCACTAATCACTAATCACTACCCACTGATCACTGCTTGGAGGAATGACCCCATATGATGATAAAATACCGGGTGAACGAGGTCGCGAAGGACCTGGAACTGCAGAGCAAGGAAATTATCGCGCTGCTGGCCGGGTTTTCCGACACGCCCAAAAAGAGCGTCACCGCGCTGGAAGAGGATGAATTGAATTTCATCTTCGAGCATTATATCCAAAAATTCCAGCGGGATAACCTCGACGCTTATTTTGCCGAGGCCAATGACCGGCGGGACGCGGCGGCGGCGGAGCGGAAAGCGGCGAAGCAGGCGAAGGAAGCCGAAGCGGCGGCAAAAGCGGCCGCGGCTGCCGAAGAAGCCGCAATGGCCAAACAGGCGGCAAAAGCGGCGGCAAAAGGCCCGGCCGGCGGAAAACCCGCCGCGAAATCCGGGGCAAAATCCGCGCCAAAGCCCGCACCGGGGCCGATGGTGATGCCGGCCGGGGCCAAACCGATCATGCCGGGGATGCAACCGAAGAAGAAGGTCGGCGGGCCGGCGCCGGCCCGCCAGCCGGTGGAGCGCCGGACGGTGGATACCCGGGCTGGCCAGACCAATGTCGGCAATAAATATGACGAGCGTTTCGACGCGCTGGCCCAGGCCTCCAACCGGGTGGGCCGCAACACCGCCAACGCCTCCAATAAACAGAAGATCACCCAGAAATCCCAGCAATACCGCAAGCCCACCCCCCGCCGGGAGACCGAATCCGAGCGGCTGCGCCGGATCGCCCAGGAGCGCAAGGCCAAGCATATGACCATCACGGTCGGCGAGATGATCACCGTCGGCGAGCTGGCCACCCGTTTAAAGGCCACCTCGGCGGAGGTTATAAAGAAATTGATGATCCTCGGGGTCATGGCCACCGTCAATCAGGAGGTGGATTTCGACACCGCCTTCTTAGTCGCCGCCGAATTTCACGCCAAAGCCGAGCGGGAGGTGGTGGTCACTATCGAGGAGCGGATTATCGACGATTCCACCGACGAGACTGCCGACCTGTCCCCCCGCGACCCGATCGTGGTGGTGATGGGCCACGTCGACCACGGCAAGACCTCGCTCCTCGACGCCATCCGCAAGACCCGGGTCACCGAGGGCGAAGCCGGCGGCATCACCCAGCATATCGGCGCCTACCGCGCCGAAGTAAACGGCCAGAACATCACCTTCTTAGACACCCCGGGCCACGCCGCCTTCACTGCCATGCGCGCCCGGGGCGCCCAGGCCACCGATATCGCGATCCTGGTCATCGCCGCCGACGACGGCATCATGCCGCAGACAATTGAGGCGATCAACCACGCCAAGGCCGCCGAGGTCGCCATACTCGTGGCGATCACCATGATGGATAAGCCCGAGGCCAACCCCGAAAAGATCAAGCAGCAGCTGACCGAGCACGGCTTAGTCGTGGAGGAATGGGGCGGAGACGTGATCTGTGTCCCGGTATCGGCCAAAACCGGTTTGGGCATGGATAAGCTGCTGGAATCTGTATTGCTGGTCGCCGAGGTGCAGGAACTCCGGGCCAATCCCGACCGGGCTGCCAAGGGCACGGTGGTGGAAGCGCGGTTGGATAAAGGCCGCGGCCCGATCGCCACGGTATTGGTACAGAACGGCACCCTCCGCTCCGGCGATATCCTCGTCGCCGGCACCGCTGTCGGCCGGATCCGGGCAATGACTGACGATCTCGGCCGGAAATTGGAGGCCGCCGGACCGTCGGTACCGGTGGAAATTATGGGTCTCGACAGCGTGCCGGTAGCCGGCGACGTATTCAACGCCGTCACCGACGAAAAGCTGGCCCGGGAATTGGTGGAGCAGCGCAAAACCTCCGCCCGGGAGGAGATTTTCAAGCTGTACGAAAAGGTCACCTTAGACAACCTGTTCGATCAGCTGCAGCAGGGCGAGATGAAGGAGCTCAAAATCATCGTCAAGGCCGACGTCCAGGGTTCGGTCGAGGCACTGAAGCAGTCGTTAGAGAAATTGGTCAACGAGGAGGTGCGGGTCCGGGTGATCCACGGCGCGGTGGGCGCGGTATCCGAGAACGACGTCATGCTGGCCGCCACCTCCAACGCCATCATCGTCGGCTTCAACGTGCGCCCCGAACCGCTGGCCCAGACCGCCGCCGATCTGGCGTCGGTGGATATGCGGATGTATCGGGTCATCTATGACTGCATCGAGGAGATAAGCGACGCGATGAAGGGGATGCTGTCGCCCAAAACCCGGGAGATCATGCACGGCCGGGTGGAGGTCCGGGCGGTCTACAAGATTACCAATGTCGGCATCATCGCCGGCTGCTATATCTTAGACGGCCACGTCTACCGCAACGACCTGCTGCGGGTGGTCCGGGACGGCATCATCATCGCCGACGACAAGATGATCTCTCTGAAACGCTTCAAGGACGACGTCCGCGATGTGGCCCAGGGCTACGAATGCGGCATCGGCTTGGAAAAATTCAAGGATATCAAGGAAGGCGATATCTTTGAGACGTATATAATAGAAGAATACAGAGATTAGTTGACAGTTGACAGTTGACAGTTGACAGTTATCGACGGCATTTTATTACTTCCATGTGAAACAAATGCTGCATTAATTTTCAATTTTCAATTTTCAATTTTCAATTAGGAAACGGAGTTTCCTGTGTACCATGTCCCCCCTCTCGACCGGCTGATCGAGCAGCTGGAACGGCTGCCGGGTATCGGTCACAAATCCGCCTGCCGGCTGGCGTTTCATCTGCTCAACACCGGGGAGAAGAACGCCGGCGATTTCATTGATGCCATCCGGGACGCCCGGGAACGCATCCGCGAATGCGAGATCTGCTGCAACCTGACCGACCAGCCCCTCTGCCCGGTCTGCCGCAACGAATCCCGGGATACCGCGGTGATCTGCGTGGTGGAGGACGCCCAGGATGTGTCGGCGTTTGAGCGCACCCGGGAATTCCAGGGGCTGTATCACGTTCTCCACGGCGCTATCTCGCCGATGGACGGGATCGGCCCCGACCGGCTGCGGATCAAACAGCTGCTCCACCGGGCCGCCGACGAACGGGTGCGGGAGATCATCATGGCCACCAATCCCACGGTGGAGGGGGAGGCCACCGCCATGTATCTGGCGAAATTGCTGAAACCCTTCGGCGTGCTGACCACCCGGCTGGCCTACGGAATGCCGGCGGGCGGCGACCTGGAATATGCCGACGAGGTGACGCTGCGGCGGTCGTTGGAAGGCAGAAATGAAATGTGATAATCCGCACATACACAAAAATAAATCCCGCGGTGGGACGCGGAATTTATTTTTGTCTGCGCTATAACACATACAGATACTACAATTAGAGTACCCCGTAATCAGCAGAAACGGACCTTGTACATTCTCTTTAAGAGAAGCCCTACGGTTCCACCACAATCGTCTTATTTTCCAGTTGATACTCATAACTTTTATCTCCAACCGAAAAGGCGGCAAAAACATAAAGCGTATAATTTCCGGGCTTTTTCGGGGTGAAGACGGTTGTTTCGCGCATATCCACCCCGGCAGCCATATAGTCGCCAACTCCTGCGGCATCCGGCATGAATAGCACTCCTTCTTCAGCGACTGCCACATAGACAAATTGAAGCCTCCGGGTGACCCGGAAAGAGCGCCACGCGCGGTTTTCCAATGTCGCGATGACGGTGACCGTCTCCCCGGCCTTCATCCGTTCCGGCACATCGGTGCAGCTCAGGGTAAACGCCCCCTCATCCGGCAAAATGAGATTATCCGGCAAATACCGGATGAGTAATATCAATACAATCAACCCGCATCCGATAAAAATCAAATATTTTTTCTTAGCCACAAAACACTCCTCCTTTTGACCGTATTGTATAAAATTATCATATCCTTGTCAATATTATCTCCGCTAAAATAATTTTCAATTTTCCATTTTCAATTCGAACGGAGTGAGCCCGTGCCTGACAAAAAAACCGGCCTTAAAACCATCGCGTCCAACAAAAAAGCCTACCATGACTATTTCGTGGAGGAATCCCTTGAAGCCGGCATCGAATTAGTCGGCACCGAGGTGAAATCTCTGCGGGCCGGCGGGGTCAACCTCCGGGATTCCTGGTGCGCGGTGGCGGGCGGCGAGATGTTCGTCAACGGGATGCATATCAGCCCCTATGAGCACGGCAACATCTTCAACCGGGATCCGGTGCGGGTGCGGCGGCTGCTGCTGCACAAGCGGGAGATCATGCGGCTGTTCGCCGCGGTTAAACAGGACGGGATGGCGATAGTCCCGCTGTCGCTGTATTTCAAAGGCTCCCGGGTCAAGCTGCAGGTCGGGTTGTGTAAAGGCAAAAAGCTCTATGACAAGCGGGAGGACGCGGCGCGCAGGGATATGAAACGCGAGGCCGACCGGACAATGAAAGAGCGGCGGGCATAATCATTTATGCAAAAACCGCATGATACAGCCATTTTTGGGTGGATCATGCGGTTTTTCGGAAGGTTTTTGGGCTTGTTTTCAAGTGGAATTACTATAGTCATGCATCTGCGCATACATCTTCGGCGATACGCCAAAGTGTTTTTTGAACATCCGTGAGAAATTATAAATATCCGCGTACCCTGACCGGATAGCGGCGATGTTGACCGGGCAGCGTTCGGTTGCCAGCAGCTCCGCCGCGTGTTTCATCCGCACGTCGGTGAGATAGGCCTGGGGGGACATGCCGATATACCGGCGGAAAGCGGTGCTGAAATATCCCCGGCTGACATGCATGTCCCGGGCCAGCTGTTCCACCGTGATCGGCAGGTGGAAATTGGAATCAATATAATATTTCACCTGGGTGATGAAATCCACCGTTTCATTGACCGCGTTGGTGCCAAATTGGTGCAGCAACGCCAGCAGCTCATAGATTTTCCCGCAGACATACAGCTCTTTGCCGCAGGGGATCTTGTCGGCGTCTTTTAATGCCCGGAAAATATGGTCGGCCTGGGGCAGGTCGATCAGCACCCGGCTGCCCAGCACCGGCACGTCCAGCGTGGTCTCAAACCCGGCCCAGACATAGTGCCAGGGATCGTCCGCGCCGGTGCGGTGGCTCATCACCTCCCCCGGATATAAGATCGCCAGCTGCCCTTTGGCGGCGGGATAATCCTGCCCGTTGATCCGGAAGGTGCCGGTCCCGGACAGAACATAGTGCAGCAGATAATGCGACCGGTAAAACGGTCCCGCCTTATCCGCGCCGGAACAGATCTCCTCCCCGGCCTCCCGGGGATTGACGTCCCGCAGATATTTATTGATCAGCCAGACCGGACGGCTGCCCACTAAAAAACACCGCCTTTTTTGAATGCTCAGTGCTGAATGCTTAATTCGGGTTTCTATGAGTTGAGAGGACATTTAGACAAAATATATTTTATTGTGAATCAGTAGTTTTGCCATAAATTCTTACTCTTATAGCACATTATAACATAACAAAACAACAAGTGCAATTACCAAATATACTGTTATTTCGCTATGGTAATATATTTTTATTTATTTTATAATGAGGATAAGCACTAAGTTCATCCTCAATTCCGCATTCCGCATTCTCAAAAAGGGGGCTGCCTTATGAAACACATCCGCACATTAACCGGGTTGCTGATAGTCTTGGTATTGCTGTTCAGCGTGTCCTGCAATATGCGAACCACCGACTCTATTTCAGGAGGAGACAACATGAATCTGCGTATGACCGCCGCCGTTGACAGCGCCATCTCGCTGACCTGGGACGCGGTTCCGGGCGCCGACGGGTATAACCTGTACAACGGCTCCACCAAAATCAACGCGTCGCCGATCACGGAAAATTTTTACTGCGTGATCGGGCTTCCGCAAAACACCTTTTATTCCTTCACCATCGCCCCTGTCACAGGCGGGGTTGAGGGAACGCGGAGCGACGTTTACTACGCCGCGACTAAGAGTATGCGCCATACCGGGCCGGTCCTGCCCTCCGGAACGGGCAAGGCGACGATGCCTTACAGCGATATCGCCATCAACATGGAATATATCGGCCCGGCCATGTCCGATCCGGATTATTTCTACTGGTGCGTTTCGCCTATTGAGGATGACGAGGGCCGGACCCACCTGTTTGTCTCCCGCTGGCCGCGGACGGCTAACGGGATGGGCGACTGGAAGGTGACCTGCGAGGTCGCCCATTGCGTCGGCGACAGCCCGGAGGGGCCGTTTACGGTATCCGACGTCGCGCTGTCCAATGCGAATATCCCGAGACCCCAGTTCGCGCCGCATAACGTCCGGGTCAAGCAGATCGACGGGCTGTACTGCTTGATCTATATCACCCAGGGCGGGCCGCTGCAGAAGGACCAGAAGGTCTGTCTCGCCACCTCCGCCAGCCTGTACGGGCCGTGGACATTGCAGGGCGAGAAGGGCGACGGCGTAGTGGTGCAAGCCAGCACCACCGGCTGGACCGCCAACTCGCTGCTCGGCACCGATAACCCGGATATCATCAAGATCAAGGACGAATATTTCATCTATTTCAAGGCCGGGCTGGATTTCGGCTCCACCCGCTACGGCTACGCCGTGTCGAGCGAGCTGACCAAAGGCTATGTCAAAAGTGAGCAGCCGATCACCGACAACCTGACCTATATTGAGGACACCACCGCTTTTGAGATGGACGGCAAAATCTATCTGCTGACCACCGACAACTTTGGCGGCAACACCGGCGTCCAGGGGTACGGTATCCTCTGGGAATCCGACGACGGGCGTTCTTTCAAGCTGGCCGACGCTAAAGTGGGGTTCGGGCTGCTGACCGACTACACCGCCGTCCCGCCCTACGCCACCGCGCCTTACGAAGGCCAGCGCAAATTCGAGCGGCCGGCCATCCTGATGCGGGACGGCAAGCCGGCCTATTTCTATGCCGCCGCCGGGCTCAACCTGTTCGGGCATAACGCCACCAACAACTTAGTCTGCAAAATCTACGACGGCCCGGCCGACACCAGCCCGAAACAGGCGGTCATCACCTTCAATGCCGGCGGCGGGAGCGGCAGTATGCCGGACGGCAGCGCGCTGCACGGCGCAAATTACGCTATCCCGGCCTGCGGGTTTACCCGGCCCGGCATGATCTTCGACGGCTGGACCGCCTCCGGCGCGGTGGTGGGAGGTTTTGCCGATTTGGGTACGGTAAAGTATATCATCGGCGACGTCACCCTCACCGCGAAGTGGAAATGAGGGGTGGCGAAATGAAAAATATGGTATCAATCAAAATATTGGGTATTTTCCTGTCCGCCGCTTTGCTGCTGTGTCAGCCGCTTTCTATCGGCGTTATCAACGCCGCCGCCGCGCCCGGGTCGGGCGATGATCTGATGATATGGCATAACACCCCCGCAACCGTTCCGGCCGATATCCGGGATCAATACAGCTGGGCGGCAGAAGCCAGCCCGATCGGCAACGGCAGTCTGGGCGCGATGGTGTACGGCGGGGTCGGCAGCGAGACGCTGCTGATCAACGAAAATACCCTCTGGTCCGGCGGACCGGGGGCGTCCCTGGGTTACAACGGCGGCAATAAGGGACTGCCGGCCACCAATAAGATGCAGCTCAATCTGGCGCGCCAGCGGTTACAGGATGCCGGGAACGGCGCGTTGTCATGGGACACCGAATCGGCGCTGCGCAACTACCTGACCGGCGATACCGCCGCTTTCGGCGCCTATCAGGAGCTGGGGCTGCTGCGGATCAGCGACAGCCCGCTGAGTGAGCTGGAAACCGTCATCAAAAACATCCACTCCAACGCCGGCGTGGCCTGGCAGGGGGCCGAGGGGCTGGACCGCCTGTTCGACGGCAGCTCCAATACCAAATGGTGCGCGCCCAAATCCCCGTCCGCCGCCGATCCGATCTGGATCCAATGGGAATACGGCGGCGCGGTCACCGCTGACAGCTACCGCATCGCCACCGCCAACGATGTGGTGGGGCGCGATCCGAAGTCCTGGAAACTGTTCGGCTCCAATATCAGCGCCGGCGGGCCGTTCACGGTGATCGACAATCAACCCGACTATCTCCTGCCCGAAGCCCGCCGGACGGCGGTGACTATTACTATCGCCAACCCGGCGCCGTATAAATATTACCGGTTGGAGATCTACGCCAACAAAGGCGACAGCATGACCCAGCTGTCCCAATTCCTGCCGTTAGGCGACTTCAACCGCAGCACAGCAAAACCGCCTGAGACAACATACACCGACTATTCCCGCAGCCTCGATCTCAAGACCGGCATCGTGACGGTCAAATATACCGCCGGCGGGACGCAATATACCCGCGAATATTTCGTCAGCGCGCCGGACAATCTGCTGGCGGTGCGGATATCGGCGGATAAACCCGGCGCGATCTCGGCCTATGTCGGTATCGAATCCCGGCGGCAGAAAAGCGATACTTTCGTCTCCGCGGGAGACGGCATCTCGGAGAATACCGTCACCCTGACCGGCCAGCCGGACGACCAGCGACCCGACGGGCTGCATTTTATCTCTCAAGCCCGGGTGATCCCCGAAAACGGCTCGCTTTCGGCTACCAGCATGACCCTGCGGGTACAAAACGCCGACGCGGTCACCATTCTGATGACGGCAGGGACCAATTACCGGCCCTGCTATGACGGCTCCTACGACTATTTTGCCGATAGAGAAACCGCTTTTACGGCGGTGCGCAGCCGGATGACCGCCGCGGCGGGAAAAAGCTATACCGCGCTGCGGGCGGCCCATACAGCCGACTACTCTTCCCTGTTCGACCGCGTCCATTTGACGTTGGACGGTGTCACCATGCCGGCCAAAACCACCGCCGCATTAGTCAGCGGGTACGGCGGCGGCAATACGGCGAATGAGAACCGCTATCTGGAGCTACTGTATTATCAATTTGCGCGATACCTGTTGATTTCCTCCTCCCGCGGGGCCGGCAGTTCCCGGAGCCTGTGGAGCTGGGGCATGACGCAAGCGAATCAAGGCTACAGCGCCGACGGTATAGACGCCGCCGGAATGCTGGCGCAAACCGGCAAGCTGCCGGAGTGCCGGCAGCCGGCGATGGCGTATATCCGCTCATTGGCATCGAACGGCCGGAAGACGGCGGCATATTATCACGCCAAATCCGACGGCACCGACGTGCGGGGCTGGACGGTATACGGCGCGGCCAATCTCTGGGGCTATACCGCGCCCGGCGGTTATGCGGCGGGGTTCTATACGCCGGATTCCGGCGCCAAGCTGGCGCTGGCGGTATGGGAATATTATCAGGATAATCCGGACAAGACATTTTTGGAACAGCACTACCAATTGCTGCTCGACGCGGCGCTGTTCTGGGTGGATAATCTGTGGGCTGACGCGGAAAGCGGGACATTGGTTGCCAACCCTGCCGTCCGGTCACAGCCTTATGGCTCCGGCGATCACGCGGTGATCGACCGGTTGTTCAAAGCGGTTATCGACGCCGCCGGAATTCTCGGCAGATCCGGCGACGCCGCTGTTGCGGAGATTCGTACCGCGGGGGAAAAATTGCTCCCGTCGAACACAGGGGAAGGCGCTGACCCGTGGTTCGACGTCCTCGCGCGGGCCGGCGGCAATCTGCTTTCGGCGGGTAACGGGTTATCGGATAACGGGTTATCGCATAACGGGTTGTCAGTATACGACAACTATGCGGCGGCAGCGGCGATGTATCAAACCCTGTTCTCCCTGCGCGGCGATATTGACGGCGACGGGCATGTCAGGATCGACGACGCGCGGCTGCTGCTCCAGCATTTGGTGGGGAAAAGGCTGCTGACGCCGGCGCAATACGCGGCGGCCGATATAAACCGTGACGGAAAAGTCGATATTTCTGACGTACGGTGGCTGTTGCAGTATCTGGTCGGAAAAATAACATGGTAACGATACGGAGGATATGACATGATCTTTTTTAATTTCAAAAAACTGCTGGCGGCCACGGTCGCGCTGCTGATATTGGCCGGAATGGTTACCGTTATGCAATTCGCGCGGGCACAAGAGGATGAAAAACCCTTTGTAGCCGGTGACGTCAACGGCAACGGTGAGGTGGATATCGGCGACGCGCGGTTGGTACTGCAGCATTTGGTGGATAAAATAACCCTGACCGGACGGGATCTGATCGCCGCCAATGTGGACGGCAAAGGGGTCAGCATCTCCAGCGCCCGGCTGATCCTGCAATATTTAGTGGACAAGATAGACGGCTTCCCCGGCGCGGAAAAGCCGCCGGAACCGCCTGATCCGCCGGAACCTGTTACCGCGGTCAATCCGGTTATCGAAGCGGCGGATTATGACGCAGCAAAGCTGACCGGCGGCGCCGCGCCGAATGATCTGGCGGCGGATTTCACTTCGATAGGGGGCCATTTTATGGCGGGCGACTATTTGGTGTATCAGGATATTGATTTCGGCGAGGGTGAATGCACCGCCCTGATGATGCTGATCTCATCCAAAATGAATCAATCGGGCGGTATCATCGACGTGTTTGTTGACGAGGCGGTTCCGACGAAATTTATCGCCATAATCCATCCGCCGGGTAAATTCGGGGACGAAAGGGCGTTTTATGAGTGCTACGCCCCGCTGGAGCAGGCCGTTTCCGGCGTCCATGATGTGATCCTGTCCTTTAATGACGATATGGAGATCCATATCGACTGGTTCAAATTCTCCGCCTATGACGGCACCGAAACCAAGGCCGAAAAGGATGCGCGGATGGCCTGGTGGCG
>WRDE01000016.1 GCA_009783605.1 Oscillospiraceae bacterium | reverse complement strand
TGGGCGCCGGTCAACGACCCGTTCAAAACCGGCACAAAATACACCGTAACGGTCAAAATCACCGCCCTCTCCGGCTATTCCTTCACCGGAATCGCACCGCAGGATGTCAAAATCAACGGCAATGTCGCGACGGTTATCAGCAACAAGGGGGTTACTATGACGGTTACTTATACGTTTGTGGCCGGGTGAGAGAGGTAGCCGGACAGTAGAAACAGATACAGAATAACACACAAAAATAAAACACCCCATTGCCGCGGCGGGGCCGCGGCAATGGGGTGTTTTATTTTATATTTTGGTCAGTTTATTTCAATCACCGTACAGAATCCCGAGGCGTCCAATCCGGACAGATCCAGGGCGATCCCCTGCGCCGTTTCGGCGTATCCGAGCTGTTTGCTGCTGCCGATATCGCGGGCGCTGATGATATTGTTTACCGGCGTTGGGATGACGATGTATTTCATCCGCGGCGCCTCCTCAATAAAGACATAGATCTTGTCGTCTTTGGTGGCCAGCTTAAATCCGCCCTTGGTTACGCCGGCATACGACCGCCGGGTTCCGTAGATACTGCCGCCGTATTGCCGCAGCCAGGCGCCCACCTGCTCCATCACCGCCGCGCAGCCGGCCGGGACACGGCCCTCGCCGTCCGGGCCGACGTTCAGCAGCAGCGAACCGCCTTTTGAGACGATATCGATCAGGCTGCTGAGGATATCCTCGGGGCTGCGCCAGTCCTCGGAGTTTTTCCGGTAGCCCCAGGAGGTGTGGATATTGACCGTCTGGCAGCATTCCCAGTCGTAATTCTGCGGCCCGCTCGGCGGATGGTTTTCGGGGGTGCCGTAGTCGCCCATCGCCAGGTTGCCCTCGCTGAACACCCGGTTATCCAGAATAATTTCCGGGCTGAGGGTGCGGACAAACCGGTACAGCTCGATGCCGTCGTTGTCGTTCCACCACTGCCGGTCGCCGCCCTGGTCGAACCAGATGACGCCGGGGTCATAGTTCAGCACCAGCTCCCGCAGCTGCGCTTTGACCCGGGTTTTATACTCGTCCTTCATCGCCGGGTCGATCCTGCCGCCCCAGTCGCTCTGGGTGTAGTCATACCAGTCGGGAATCGAATAATAGATCCCGAACCGGACCCCCTGTTCGGCGCATTCCCGTTTCAGCTCCGCCATCGGGTCGGGACCTTTGTAATCGCCGAAGCCGGTGATCTTATAATCCTTAAAAGTGCGGACATTGGTATCATACATCGAAAAGCCGTCGTGATGCTTGGTGGTGACAGTGATGTATTTTTGCCCGGTTTTTTTTGCCAGCGCGATCATATCGTAGGCGCCGGTTTCGCCCTCATAAAATGAGGTGGGATTGAACTTTTTCGAGACGTTCTGCGCGTACTCCTGTTTGCCGATACCTAAGAGCAGCATGACCCACTCAGTGCCGCTGCCCAGACCCACCTTGCGGCCGTTGTATTCGCCGCCCAGCATAGAATACGGGCCGAAGTGGATGAACTGGCCGAAATGGGCGTCCCGCCACCATTTCATCCGGGCGTCCTTGTGCTCCTTTGTCTCGGAACCGTTAAAGGTGGAGAAGGTGAACCAGTCGAGGTTTAGCTCCATATCCTCCCGGAAGCAGAGGATCACGTCGTGGCTGCCGGTTACGGCCTTCACCGCCGTGTAGGCTTCACTGAACGCGTTTTCCCCCCTCGCCGCCGGCGGTTTGACGGTGGCAATCAGATTGGCCGGGGCCATGCTGTCGATATACACATCAATATTCCGGTCGGTCTGATTGGTTTTGGAGGAGATCAGCGTCATCATCGTGTTATATTCACCGTCTCCGAAATCAAAGGCGTTGAAGGTCAGCGAATCGCCGGCTTTGAAGCTGCCGCCTATCGAGGTGAAATCCGCCGCCAGCTGATTCGGCTCCGCGCCGCCGGTCAGTACCGCCTGATCGTAATCCACCGCTTCGACGGCGGTCATCAGGGGATTGGATGACGGGACATCCGGCCCCTCCGGCTCCGGCCATGAGGCCTCCGGGAAGTCTTTGACCTTATCCACTAAGAATTGCAGGATCAGCCGGGCGCTGGAGATCGACACCCCTTTGCCGTCCACATCGGCGGCGAGCAATGCCCGGCCGGTCAGGGTTATTTTATTGACTAAATGCTGCAGCACTAACCGCGCGTCGCCGATATCCACTTCGCCGCTGTTGTTGACGTCGCCGGCCAGGAAGGGTTTTTCCGGTTCCGGCGGGGTGACCGGGGTGCCCGAAACAGTCACCGTGCTCTGGGCGGTCCGGCCGTTCACATTCACCGTAATCACCGCCTGGCCGCCGCCGGCCGCCGTCACAGTGCCGTCCTGCGCCACCGTTGCCACCGCCCGGTCGGAGGAGAACCAGATAGCCGGGTCGTCGTCGGTGGTATTGGCCGGGTTATAGCTGAATGACAGCCTTTCGCTCTGTCCCTTATCCAAATTCAGGCTGTCCTTATTCAACGCCACCGATTCCAACGGGATACGGCTGGTATTCTTGGTCAGCACGATTTTTCCCAATCCCCAGCCCGGATGGCCGTAGTTGGAGAACGCCTGTATCTTGATAAACCGGACGGTATCGTCGACGTATTCGGCGAATTGGGGCTTGATCGGGCTCATATCGCCGGGGGCTTCGGGCAGAATATACCGCCCGAGGGTTTTCCAAGTGCCATTTGTTCCGTCGCTGGAGTCGGCGGAATAGGTGATCATCACGTCCTTGAATCCCCGGCCGCCGTTTTCGCCGTAATAGTGGTTGTTGTTCCAGATGATGATCCGCTCGATATCCTCCGGCTGCGCCAGCTCCAGCATCACCCAGGTCTTGCGCAGGCCGGGATTGTTATTGGTCACCCAGCATTTGGTGTTGATCCCCACAAACCGGGTATTCATAATATCCTTGGTCGGCCAGACGTCAAATTCGTCGGTGGTGATCAGATAATCCACCCTGACGCTGCCGTGGGGCAGCGTGTCGCCGGCCGTCACCTTTTTGATCGGAACGGCGATATCGTAGGGATCCTCCGGATTCCGGGGCGGCTGGGGCTGCCGGATCGGCTCGTCGCCCGGGCTGGGCTCGGGGTCAAGGCCGGGGTCTCCGGCTTCAAACAACCCGGTCAGCACCACCTTGCCCAATCCCCAGGTGCTGTGCCCGTAGTTGGAGCTGCCGGTGATCTTGACATACCGCGCCGGCTTATCGAAGGTCAGTACCAATTGCGGCGTGATCGCGGAACCGTTGCCCGGCGCGGCCGGCAGGACATAACTGCCGAGCGTCTGCCAGGTCCCGTTGGTGCCGTTGGTGGAATTGGCCGACCAGCTGACCGTAATATCCTTCAGCCCCCTGCCAATACCGGGGTTCTCGTCGCCGAACAGGAAGTTGCTGTTCCAGATGGCGATCCGGTGGATATCCTGCGTGCCATCCAGCTCGAACAAGGCCCACACATCCTGCGGCGCGGGGTTGTCGGCGGTCAGCCATTGCGCAAACCCGTTTATTTTATACGTCGCGTTGGCTATGTTGTTATCCGGACTGAGCGTGACCTCGCTCATGTCGATCAGGCGATCCGCTTTGAAATGATCGCCGTTGGGGAAAAAGCTGCCGACCGCCGCGCTTTTGATGTCGATCGGCGCTTCGACCAAAGCCGCCGCTTCTACGGCGGCGGGGCCGGACGACAGCAAAACCGTGTTGCCGCACAGGATAAGCGCGAGCGCGATGGAGAGAAACCGTTTGTTCATGGGATAGATCATCCTTTCTTTAATATCAATATTATAGCTAAACGTTCTGATCTCTGAATTCTTATCAATTCACCGCCACCGGGAAACCGCCGGTTTTGGTCACGCCGTCCACCGTTACCGCCGCCGTGATGGTGGCAGCACCGGCGCTGATCGCGGTGACACTGCCGTATTCGTCCACCTCGGCCACCTCGGCATTGCTGCTTGTATATACCACCGCCGCGCCGGCGGCGTCCAAAAAGCTCTCGTCGCTCATGGCCAGCGTCAACTCAGACCCGAACACGGCGCCGGCCTTCGCTGCGACTTTTTCGCCCCGCAGCGTAACGGTTTGCAGCGCCGGTTTGCCGGCGGAGGTGACGGTGATCTCCGGCGCTGCCTGGATATCGGCGCTGCTGCGGCCCACCATGATCTTGTATACGCCCGGCGTTACCGTCCGCAGACCGTTATTTTCGTGAACACGGGAAAAATCGCTGATTTTCATCGGTATGGTCACAATTTTGGTCTCTCCGGCCGCCAGATTTACCCGGGCGAAACCTTTTAATTCCTTCTGTGGAACATCCGGGTTGCCACCGGTGCCGCCATGATCCGGCGCGCCGATATACACCTGTACGACATCGGCGCCGGCCCGGCCGCCGGTGTTGGTGACTTTGAGTGTCACGTTGAATGTGCCGCCGCCGTCAAGTGAATTTTTACTCAGAGCCAGATCGGAATAACTAAAATCCGTATAGCTCAACCCATACCCGAAGGGATATTCCACCAGGCCGGTAAAATACATATAGGTGCGGCCCTTCAACCCGTTTTGGGCCTTGACGGTATAGTCGGCGATACCGGGGATGTCCGCCTCGTCGCGGTACCAGGTCACCGGCAGCCGCCCGGAGGGATTGTTGGCGCCGAACAGCGTTTCGGCCAGCGCGGTCCCCTGATACTGACCGTTATAGCTGCTGTAGAGGATGGCTTTGACGCTGTCCCGGAATTTCGACAGGTCGTGGATCCCCGCCGACTGGATGACGGCGATAGTGTTGGCGTTTTTCTTTGCCACCTCGGCGATCAGGGTATCCTGCGCCGACGGGAGTTTTAAGCTGGCGCGGTCCTGATCCTCCAGAGACACCATAAAGCCGGGCGGGCTGCTGCTGCCGGCGGTGCCGGTGTAGACGATGGCGATATCCGCCTGGGCGGCTCTGTCGATATCGTTCTGGTTCAGCAGCGCCCGGTCCACATGGTAGAAGTTCAGGTAGACGTCATGCAGTCCGGTGAACACCTTATGGGCATAGATGTTGTCGGTGGTATAGTCCTTATATACCTGCCAGCCGCCGGTGGGGCTGACCTCCACCTCGGCGGCCAGATAGCCGTCCCGGGCGTCTAACCGCACCTCGATACGCCCGTTGATCAGATCATTCGGCGCGGCGGTGCTGAGGGTGACCTGCCGCAGATCGGTCACGTCCACATCCCGGAACATCAGCCAGGAGCCGGGGAAGATATTGCCGATATTCACATATGGTCCCGGTCCGGTCGGCTCTAACCGCATATTGTCCGATTTCCCGTCGGCCTCCACCGCCCGGTAAACCTGATCATTGAATTTCGCGGTGGTGATATTGCAGACATAAGCCGGCGCGGTGGCCGTGCCGACGCCGTCGTAATAGCTGACCGTCCCTTTGTAGCCGTTTTCCGCCAGATAGGCGTCCAATCCCTGCCGGAAGGAGACTTTTTCGGTGGGTTCGCCGATATAGTTGTGGGCGCCGAGGTCGCATACCTTAGCCAGCGGGCCGCAGACGGCGATGGAATTGATCTCGTGGATATCCAACGGCAGAATCCCGCCTGTTTTGCCCTGCGCCGGCTGGTTTTTCAGCAATACCAGCGACTCCCGCGCCATCTGCAGTGCCAGCTCCCGGTGTCTTGGCGCTTCTAACGCGGCGGCGGTGATCTCCCGGTATCTGACGATTTCCGGCGGATCGAATTCACCGGTTTTCATCCGGTTGGTGAAGATCCGCAGCAGCGCGAGATCAATATCGTCCCCGGTGATCAGGCTGTTGTTGTACGCGTTCAGGATCTCGCCGCCGGTGTACAGATACCCGCAGTCCATATCGGTGCCGGCCTTCAGGGCGAAGGCGGCGGCTTCCCGGCGGTTGACCGGCCGGCTCCACCCCGCGGGGATCCATCTGTGCCGGTCGGTCAGATCCTGCACCGCGCCACAGTCGGAGACCACATGGCCGCCGAACCCCCAGGTTTTCCGCAGCAGGGTATCCAACAAATAGGTGTTGGCGGTGGCCGGGGTGCCGTTGACCCGGTTGAAGGCGGTCATCACCGACGCGGCGGGGGAGCGCAGGGTGATATCCATGAACGCCCGGGTATAATAATTGCGCAGCGTCATGTCGTCCATGACCGAATCGCCGTCGCGGCGGTTGAATTCGCTGTTGTTGGCGGCGTAGTGCTTGAGGGTGCTGATGGTTTTCAGATACGGCTCTTTGGTATAGGGATTTCTGACCCCGTCGCCGCTGCCCTGCATCCCGTCCACAAACTGCCCGGCCATCACCGCCGTCAGATACGGATCCTCGCCGTAGCTCTCCTCGTTGCGGCCCCAGCGGGGGTCCCGGGCGAGATTGACGGTCGGCGACCAATAGCTCAGCGTCACTCTGCCGGTTCCGGCCATTTTGGCGGCATACCCCCGCGCCTCGTCGGAAATCGCCCCGGCAACCTCCTTCATCAATGCCGCGTTCCAGGAGGACGCCATCGAAAAGGGTACCGGAAAGGAGGTTGACGGCCCTTTTTCGGTGATACCGTGGAGCGCCTCGTTCCAGTAATCATACGCGGGCACCTCTAACCGGACGATGGCGGGCGGCCGCATCCCCAGCTGGGCCTGCTTTTCAGACAGCGTCATCCGGGAAACCAGATCCGCCGCCCGCTCGGCGCAGGTCAGCCGGATATCCTGATACGGAAATTCCGGTTCGGGATAGGGAAAGTCGGGCGGCTGCTCCGGCAATTCCGGCAATTTCCCCGGAAATGCGGCGATCTTGTCCACTAAGAACTGCAAAATCAGCCGGGCGTCGGTAACCGACACCGCGTCCTCCCCGTCGCTGACCTTGGCCAGTATCAGCTGCTCATCAGTCAGCGCAATCTTGCCGACCAGATACTGCAGCACCAACCGGGCGTCGCCGATATCCACCTCCCCGCTGCCGTTGACGTCGCCCAATACCCGGGCATCCGCGTCGGTGGCATAGGCGGGGGCGGCTGGCAGCAGGAGTGACAGAGCGATACACAGCAGACAGACAATGACAATACATTTTTTCATGAGTATACCCTCGTTTACTATATCTCTTTGACCGATTGGTTTTCAATCAGCTTCGCCTGAATCGTATGCCGGAAGGTATAATGGATATGGATACCGCCCTTCATCCGGTGCCAGGTATCGATCATCGCCTGGGCGGCATACTGGCCCATTTCAAACAGATCCTGCCGCATAGCGGTGAGCGGCGGGTTCAGCTTTTGGCCGTCGTCGTACCCGTCGAAGGCACAGACCGAGATGTCCTCCGGTATCCGCAGCCCCTTCCTTTGGAGCAGCGGATAACAGATGGCGGCGATGATATCGTTGGCGCAGACGACGGCAGTGAGCCCGGGATTGTCCGCCAGCAGGGCGTCTAACGCCGCCGGAATATCCTCCACGGTGTGGGACCGCGCGTGGATCTGGCTTTCACTATGTATCATGCCGCTGTCCCGCATACACTGCAAAAAACCCTCCCGGCGTTTTTCCACCGTATCCCCGAACGAGACGGCGAAGGAGAGATAGCCGATTTTTGTGTGCCCCATATCGATCAGATGCCGGGTCAGCCGGTACATGCCGAGATAATTGTCCGACACCACGCAGTTTACCGGATATTGGCGGAATTCCTTGTCCAACAGGATCAGCGGGATCTTTTTGCCGGTGATCTCCTGATACCCCCGCAGCCCGTCCACCGAGTTGGGGGGATAGCAGATGATCCCCTGGGGCTCCAGATTCGACAGCCGCAGCAGAAAGGCGTCGAGGTTGGCCGCCAGATCGTCATTTTCGCCGTCCATATTGTTGACGAAGAAGAAGGAGAACAGGCATTTGTTTTTCACCATCACCTCCTCGATCCCCTGCAGCAGCTTGAACATCTCGCTGTCCTTGAACGACAGCACCACAAAAAAATGCGGCAGCTTGCCGGCCCCGGCGGCCGGATCGGATTTTACAAAGGTGCCTTTTCCGACGACACGGTAGATCAATCCCTCCCGGACCAGCTCCCGCATGGCTTTCTGAACCGTCACCTTGGAAAAACCATACTGTTTGATCAGCGCGGCCTCGGTCGGCAGCGCCTTGTCCGGCGGATAGATCTGCCGCGCGATATTGTATTTGACATCGTTCATCACGATTTGGTATTTTTTATCCATGTCCGCCTCCGGATTGGCATTGTATTTATCGGATTGGTATTATTATATCATAAAAAAGCAAGCGCGTATATAGCGTATACTCCAAAATAACGCATTTGAATTTGTGCAGTATTGACAATTGACTGGGGATAGTGAATCCGTTACAATACTAATAAGGCATTATGAACGCCATGTCAATTTAATGCACATAAAAGGAGACGCGATAAGTATGAGAGGAAGAATGTTGGGGTTTTTGCTTGTTTTCGCCCTTTTCTTCAGTTTGATTTTGCCCTTTTTCGGCAATCTCCCGGTTCCCGGGAGCGTTTCGGCCGAACCGGGGGACGGAGGTGTCAGCGTGAGAGACGACGTGATTACCATTGCCAGAGCAACCGCGGGCAACACATTTACCGGAAATGTAGGGATGGTCCAGGCGGCGTTTTTGGCGGATACCGGCTGCTTCTACCCGTGGCCGACCACCGACGTGGCCAACACCCTGTTCACGTCCGAGACGTACAACCGGTATTGGCACACCGAAGCGAATCCGAACCCCGCCGACGCGTGGGTATTGTTGGAGCTGGATAAGGTCGAGAATATTGAAAAAATATTCATCTGGAACCACAACGCCACCTTCGGCAATGAAGTCAGCGGCGAACGGGACGCGAAGGATATCGACATCTTCTATTCGGCCGATTCCACCAACGGCACCAATGGCAGCTGGACCAAGCTCGGCAGCTATGTCCTGCCGCGGACGGCCGGCGACAACCGGCCGGTCAAGCCGCAGTTTACAGCGGATTTCGGCAGGCAGGCGCGGTTTATCCGGATCAAGCTGAACAGCGTCTACGGCAGCGGCACCGGTTTCTGGGGGCTGGGACGGGTGCTGTTTACCCGGGTGAAATCCCCGACCTCGGATCTGCGGGTCCGGTATACCGAAATCAAGGCAATGGAATTCTTCCGGTATACCGAAGGGTCATGGAAAGCGCTGGCCAACTATATGGAGATCGCCAAAGCGCTGATTAACACCGACTCGGATGATATCCAAGCCATTGCCGAGGTGAGCGCGGGGTTAGAAACGGCGATAGCCAACCTGATCCCCAAACAAAACCTCGCCCGGGCGGCCGACGGGGTCACCGCCCACCCGGACAGCTATTATGAATTCCATACCATGAATCCCCGGCATGAGAATTACGGCAAGCCTACGCCGGACAACGAATACGACTACGTCCGCAGCATCGCCGAAGCGGAGGGGGCCAAGACCCTTGACGAGAGCTTCAACACCAGATGGTGGTCGCGGAAATTTGTGTATGAGACGTATATCATCTACGATCTGAAGGAGAGCAAAACCTTCAACCAGATCATTATCGGCGAACAGAAAAACGACAAGGAAAACATCAACGAGATCACCATATCCTACTCCGACGACAGCAAAGCCTGGGACGACGGCAGCAAGCTGTGGACCAAATGGCGGGAGCGGACCTACTGGGAACCCTATTGCAGCATCGTGGGCGAAGCGGTCACCGCCCGGTATATCCGGGTGGATTTTACCGCCTGCAACTACGGCCAGGGGATCCGGCTGGCGGTATTTATGGCCTTTAACGACCCCACCGCCACCCAGACTATCGAGCCGCCGGATTACTTGCAGCCGCCGGACCCCGACCGGCTCCTGCCGGTTCCCGCCGACGGCCCCACCCCGTATCAAAACCGGAAGATCAACGATAAATTCGGGATATTCCTGCACTACAGTATCAACACCTTTATTGATCAGGAGTGGTCGATGGGGAATTATCCCGCCAGAACCTATGACCCGGACAACGACACCCTCGACCCCGAGCAATGGGTGCGGGCGGCCTGGGAGGGCGGCATCAACTATGTCGTGGCCATCACCAAGCACCATGACGGCTTCGCCATGTGGCCGACCAAACAGGGGACCTACAATATCGGCTATACCGGGCGCGCCCACGAGGAGCGGAACGTCATCAAAGAGGTCGCCGACGCCTGCAAAAAATACGGCATCCGGATGGGCATCTACTATTCGCTCTGGGACGCCCACTGGGACAGCGTGAACACGATGGACAGCCGGGGGTTCGAGAGCCGGACCGAGATGAAGATCGCCTATAACGACTACGCCAACGCCCAGCTGACCGAGCTGTTCAACGGGGATTATGGCGAAATCTGCGAGCTGTGGTTAGACGGCAGCTGGGAGAAGCGGGCGTTAGACTGGGAACTGGAGCGGCTGTATGATACCGTCAAGCGGCTCCAGCCCTCCTGTCAGGTGACCAACAACCCGACATTAGAGGACTGGAACGGCAACGATCTGGTGCCCGACCAGGCCAAGGGCGGCGAGCCGATCAAGTATTTCCCCAGCGATTTCAGGATCCGGGACCCGCATTACACCAAGCAGGGGGCCAACGCCGATCCCAAGCTGTATTCCCATAAGGGCGAGCTGTACTGGATGCCGTTCGAGCTGACCAAGGCCATGATCCCCGGCAACTGGTATTGGAGCACCAAAAACAACCCGTCCAGACTGACCAGCGCGGCCTCCATCGTCACCGCGTACAACTGGATGATCCCGCAGAAAAACACGGTATTACTGAACATCGCCCCCAACAACAAAGGGCTGTTGGAGGATTACGAGGTCCAACGGCTGTATGAGGCCGCCAGACTGTTAGGTATCGAGCGGGGCGGGGCGCGGACGAATATCCCCGCCGATGAATGCGCGGTCCAGATACGCTTTGTCACCGAAGACGGGCATATCGCCAACGCCACACGGTATCTCTACGGCAATGCCGGCGAAGCGTACCATGCCGTTCCCGACGATCTCGCATGGCTGGGATATGAACTGACCGGCCGGCCGCAGAACGCGCAGGGGACCTTTACCGAGCAGAAGATTGTGGTGGAATTCGTATACCGGGACTGGGGGGATTTCCCCATCGGCGCGGCTACGGTGGACAATCTGAAATTTGACAGGCAGACGGTCGAGATGAATCCCGGCGGGCGGGAAAAATTGACGCTGACCTATGCGCCGATGTCCTTGAGCGTACCCATCTCTTGGAGATCCTCCGACCCGGAGGTGGCCGCCGCCAACAATGCCGGGGTGATCACCGCGAAAAAAGAGGGGATCGCCGTCATCTCCGCCGAGACGCCGGACGGCAAAAAGGTATCCTGCACCGTGACCGTCGGTACGCCGCCCCCGAAATACGGCCATGTCAGCGGCGGCGATACCCTCGGCATCACCGACGCCCGGTTGGTTCTGCAGCATATAGTGGAAAAAATACAACTGACGCCGGAGCAGCAGGATATAGCGGATGTGGACGGGGACCAAAAAGTGACCATCAACGACGCGCGGCTGATTCTGCAGCGGTTGGTGGATAAGATTGATAAGTTTCCGCGGGAAGTTTGAGGTTAGAGTCTATGTAAACACCGTAGGGACGGCCTTTGGCCGTCCGTTCCCGGTCCCGGAGGATCAATAAATTTGCGCAGACAATGCGGACGGCCAAAGGCCGTCCCTACGCATCATATATGTGTCGCCGATAGATCATTGTGTATTCGGCGGTTACTGCTCCGGCAGGTATTGATATTTTTTTCAATACCTGCCGGAGATTGTTTTTTGAATCAGTCTATGCTATACTTGTATAAACAAAAACAGTAGAGTAATCATGACCGGAGGATCATAGTATGAACAACACGCATTACAAACGCGCCGTATCCGTCGTGCTGGCGGCGGCCGTTATCCTGCCGGCGGTCTTGCTGGGGGCGGTTCCGCCGGTATTGGCGGCGGGGGACCCCTGGAACGACGGCGCCGGCTGGCCGCCGCTGCAGTCGGTCAGCAAATGGCAGAAGGACCAGTCGTATTTTACCTATCAGGAATGGACCGGGACCACCTATAACGGGGTCAAACAGGCGGAGGTGTTCGGGGTCAACCGGGAGGAGCACCACACCGCCGGGCTGATCGCCTATGACACGGTGGAAAACGCCCGGCAGGGGGCGGTGGATTACGCTTTTGAGCGATCGCCATATTATAAAAGGCTCACCGGACCCGGGCAGCCGTGGGATCTGACGGTCTATAAAAACCTCTCCCTCGCCGACGCGGCGGGGGTATCGGGGAACTTCTATAAACCCGCCTATACCGGCGTCCAGTCCAATCCCTATAAGGGGGTGGACGAGATCCAGTCCTACCCCGACGCCAACTACGGCTGCGGCTGGAAATCGGTGATATTGCCCGCCAGCTGGCAGACTCAGGGCTTCGATTTCCCGATCTATTCCAACGTCGCCATCCCGTGGTTAGGCCAGTACGGCAATGCCGGCGGTTCCCCGGCCTCGGTCATGCCGCTGGCCCCCACCGTGACCAACCCGGTGGGATTCTATCGCCGCGGTTTTGATGTAGACGCCGACTGGATGCAGAACGGCAAGAAGGTGTATATCACCTTCCAGGGGGTGGAATCCGCCTATTACCTCTATATCAACGGCCATGAGGTAGGATACAGCGAGGATTCCTTTGACGCGCATACCTTTGACATCACACCCTTTTTGAACGCGAACGGAAAGGACAACCTGCTGGCGGTCCGGGTCCACCGCTGGTGCGACGGCAGCTGGATCGAGGATCAGGACTTTTTCCGGCTGGCGGGCATCTTCCGGGACGTGTATCTGCACGCCTCTCCCCCGGTCCGTATCCGGGACTATAAAGTCGAAACCCCACTGGACGCATCTTTTACGAACGCAACCTTGAATCTGGATGTGAACGTCTCGAATATGAGCAATGCGCCGGCGTCCTCCTATGCATTGGACGTCAAGTGCTTTGACCCGGACGGCAATGATATCCTCGCCGGCGCGCCGCTGCGGGGGGATGTTCCCGCGGTTGCCTCTCTCGGCGAAAGCACCGTGAATCTGTCCTGTCAGGTGACCGCGCAGCGGCTGTGGTCGGACGAGGATCCCTATCTGTATACATTGGTCATCTCGCTGTATGACAAAACCTCCGGCAAGCTGTTTGAGTGCGTCGGCCAGCAGCTGGGGTTCCGGGAGATCCGGTTCACCAAAACCAACGTGGACGCCAACTATAACCGCACCGCGACGAGTTACCAGAAGGTGACTATCAACGGCAAGGTCATCACCTTCCGCGGCGTCAACCGCCACGATATGGATCCCCGCAGCGGCCGGTATATTTCGCGTGAGCTGTATGAAACCGACCTGTCGATCATGAAACAGAACAACATCAACGCCATCCGCACCTCCCATTACCCCAACGATCCGTATCTGTATTATCTCGCCGACAAATACGGGCTGTTTGTCATGGCTGAAACCAATATGGAGAGCCACGACGTACAGGGCCAGAGCGATACCATGGCGAGCCACTTCACGCAGGCGTATTACGACCGGCTGCGGGCCAACCTCTACGCCCAGCGCAACCGGACCGCGGTGGTCATGTGGTCACTGGGCAACGAGT
>WRDE01000015.1 GCA_009783605.1 Oscillospiraceae bacterium | reverse complement strand
GATTGAGATCAAGGAACGAGAGCATCTCGACCGGATCGAGGATATCAAGGGGAACCAATCCCAAATAGCCTGGGGCAGCCAGATCCGCTCCTATGTGTTCATGCCCTACACGCTGGCAAAAGACCACCGCACCGGCTTTGAGGTGGGTAACATCAACGCGGTGATGGATGGGGAGCTGGACGGGTTCATCAACGCGTATCTGAAAGCGGCGGCGAATGGGCAGTTGACAGGGGACAGTTGAAAATTATAGCAATTTGATGAATCGTGTACTACATCTTTCTTATTTTTTCCCGCGCGGGTTGACCGCTTTAGTGGATTTTAGATAGTATACAAAAAGTCAAACCGCTATAAAGGCGGCTCTGTGGTTGGCAGAGCCGCCTTTTTCAATGAAATGTCAATAAGGATAGTCGTTTAGCTAATAATAGACCACCGGCTGCGGCAATAGCGTGATCAGTGCCGCGTATTCCAAGCTCTTTTCGCCGAGGATACCGCCGCCCCATTCGTACCAGCAGCCTTTTATATCGCCGGGATCGCTGGGATCGTATACATGCAGTGCCACCGAGAAGGGGATGACGTTGCCGGGGGCAAAATCGGTGCGCCGACCAAAAACTGTGCGTTTCAGCCGGATCTCATAGATGGTTTCCAGTGTGTTGTTGTTGCGGGAGGTGTAGAACAACCGGTCCGACTCTTTATCGGGAGCCTGAATAGTGTTCTGGGCCGGGTACCAGCGGAATCCCAATGGGCGGCCATAAAGCTGGGAATACGTAAAGCCGAATTCAAACCGTTCCGCCTGACCGTTATTGTCGGCGCCGACCTGAATCACGAGACAATCCTCCTTCCAGATATCACCCGGGTTGTCCTGCTGCTGGAAGTGGTAGACGCCTTTCATGATCAATGCCATATAGAGGGTGTCCCTGTCCCATGCCATATGGAAATCGCCATTGACCGGAACCGGCTCCCGGAGCGTATCGGCCTCCGGGCCGCGATTCACCCAGCAATGCCCGCCGCCATTGCTGATCATCTGCTGGTTGAATGAAAACAGCTTGGTATTGGGTCCCCATTCAGCAAGGCTGTAATTCCCGTCCATTATCGGCGTTTTTTGGGAAGCTAAGAACTGCGGGATACCCGCTTGCGGGCGTTTGTAGCTGGGGTTGGGAATCTTTGCCGCGCCGGAGGGGGGATCGGCTTCCGGGTCAATCGGGAAGGTCGGGCCGGTTGTGGGGGTAGTCGGAGCGGCGGTTGTCGGCCGGGGCGGGGGAGGATATTCAGAAACCGGGAATTCGCTGATCTTTCCGACAAGATATTGCATTATCATCCGGGCGTCGTTGATAAACAATTCTACGCCGTTGACCCGGGCAATATCCTGCTGTGTTTCGGTCAGGGTGATCTTACCCACCAAATGCTGCAGGATCAGCCTCACATCGCCGATGTCGATTTCGCCGTTACCATTCACGTCGCCCATAAGCGGTAACGGTTCACCGCTCTCCTGCGCCGCGGAAAACAATCCCAATCCGAGGAAAAGCGAAAACAGCATGGCCGCCGCGGCCAGCAGGGAGATCCATTTTGTGTTCATAGCGGTCAGGTCCTTTCTCTGTGAATTTTTGTCTGTATCCTGATACTACTCTGCATAAGATTCGTTGCGATAAAATCGGCATAAAACCGCATAAATCCAACGATTTTATGCCGATTTTATCTACTCATCTAATGCAGCTTAGTATGATTATATCACAGAAAAACAAATAAAGGGCGAACGTGAATGATATACACTCACACCGAACCCTTTTATTTTATGCTTATTGAAAATCAAATACAAACCGCCCCGTCAAACACCGGTTTCGGCGACGGAACTGGCAGCCGTTTATGGGCCGATGCGGCGACCCTCCGCCGGATCTGCGCGGTTCGTGCGCCCTCCTCGCCGGTGCGGATCAACTTATCCAGTTCGGCATAGGTAAACCCGAGATTCTCCTCGTCGGTACGGCTCTGGAGCCCGTCCTCCGGCACCCGTTCGATGATCCAGTCCGGCAGCAGCGCCCGGCCGATGGCGACAACTTCGGAGCAGGTGTAATGGCCCAGCGGATTGTAATCCGACGCCATATCCCCCCATTTGGTGCAATATCCCACCATGCGTTCGCTCAGGTTGCCGGTACCGGCGACGCGGTATCCGCGGCTCTGGGCCAGCGCGTAGAGCACCGTCATCCGCAGCCGCGGCAGGATGTTGACCTGGGCGGCGGCGCTGATAAAATCCGGAATTCCGGAGGTGCCCAACGCCTCCAGAGCCGACTGATAGACCGGCCCGATATCCACCCGCATCCATTCGATGCCGAGGTGTTCGCAGATCTTCCGTGCCAGCGGTTCGTCCGCCATCCTGCCGTTGGGGATGATGACCCCGAACACCCGGCCCGCGCCGAGAGCATCGGCCAGCAGCCTGGCCGCCACCGAAGAATCCTTGCCGCCGGACATGCCGATCACCGCCCCGGAAGCGCCGGAAAATCCCTCCCGAATATCGGCGGTAATCGAAGCAATTTCCCGCTGCGGCTCAAAATCCGGGGGCAGATAAATAGTAATCATACTGTCAACTCCCTAATTCTTAATTCTTAATTCTTAATTTCCACATGGCACAGCGCCATGATCTCTAATGCCGCCCGGTGGGTTTCCGGAGAGACACAGGCGCAGCAGGCGGCGTCCACCGATACCGGCAGTTGCGGGAAAAAGGTTTTGATCAGCAGCGCGTTGTTGATCACGCAGATGCCGGTGCAGATGCCGATCAGCTCCACCTCTTCCAACTCCGGCAGTTCCCACAGGAATTCCACCAATGCCGCCGCGCCGAAGGAATTCTTTTCGATTTGAGGATACCGGGAGATATCCACCGCCGCCGCGACGGCGTCCGCGACCTGCCAGCCGTGGGTGCCGCGGATTCCGTGCGGTACCGGCAGATGCCGCCCTTCAAGGGTCTGCAGATAATTTTCCTCATGCGTATCCCGCAGAAACGCGATCATATCCCCATTACGCTCCGCCGCCAGCAGCTTTTCCACCGCCGCCGGCAGCATAGCCTGCGCCGCGGGGGACCCCAGCGCCCCGTCCACAAAATCGTTCAGCAGATCCACCGCCAGCAAGAGTTTTTTCATCCCGCGTTCTCCTTCGTTGCATTGTAAAAAACTAATTGCCATTATAATGGAAACCGGATAATAAATCAATACGGTTTATGGGGATATTGTAGCATAAATCGGGCGGGATGTATAGGGGGAGTAATAGAAAATCCGCGCCTGTTCGAGGATAAGTCGACAGGTGCGGTTTCGGAGGATTATATAAAATTGTTGTTTTATTTTCTTGTCCTAACGATAAATGCTGTTACAATACCAACTAATGAACTTAATGACAATACAAGTATGGGAATCAATTCAACCTTTATTTCTCCTTTCTCAGCATTTGCTCCCGCTATGAAAAGAACTAAAAAAATTAAAGAGCCTATGATGCCCAATATTAAAAAGAATATTTTTTTACCAAAACCCTTTGAAAAAAGTATAACTATGAATGGTATTATTGTAAATATAATTAAAAAAATAATTGCGTTTTCAAGCTCAGGAATACCTGCATTAAGAAATGCGATAATCGCAATAATTTCAAAAATTAACGCAAAAATATACCCGATTTTCCGCCACGGTACTTCAATATGCCTTCTAAATTTTTCTTTAACTACTGGTGATGGCGGTGATTTTTGTGTTTGTGGCGGAGATGGTCGTGACGGTGTTGTTGGGTGGGGCGATGGCGGGACAGGTGTTGAAGTCTTTTGTGTTTGAGATGGCTGTGGCCTTGGTGGCGGTGATGTAGGCCTATACTTTTTTATCCACGCGATATCATACTCTTTTCTTTTTGTAGAATCTTTCAAAACCTCATATGCTTCGTTAATTTTTTGCGTTTTTTCTTTCGCATAAGGTTCATGGTTATTATCCGGATGATATTTTTTTGAGAGACTTACATACACACCGCGTATGGCCTCTTCTTCGGCATTTTGATTTACTTGTAATATATCATAATAATCTTTCCAATTTATTTCCCATTGTTCATTTCCCATTATATCATGTCCCCCTATGCTGAAAAAATTTTTGATATTTTATATAAAGAGATGAAAATTATACTGCATATTTTACCGAAATGCAATAACAAAACACAAAAAACAGCAAAAAAAGCCAGATGGACATTCCAATATCAGCGCCAAGCTGGGGGGGTTCATTAAGGATATTGTAGCATAAATCGGGCGGGATATATAAGGGAGAAAAGAAAAACATACCTGTCCGAGGATAATCCGGGCAGGCGTATTTTTTAAAGAGTAAAAATTTATTTTACTATAAATTATGAATTATCCTCAAACTGACTGTTATACAGCTGCGCGTAAAACCCGCCTTTTTCCAACAGTTCTTCATGTTTCCCCTGTTCCACGATATCCCCCTCCCGCATCACCAAAATCAGGTCGGCGTTGCGGATGGTGGACAGCCGGTGGGCGATCACAAAGCTGGTGCGGCCCCGCATCAGATTGTCCATAGCTTTCTGGATCAATATCTCGGTGCGGGTATCGACGCTGCTGGTGGCCTCGTCGAGGATCAGGATCTGCGGGTCGGCGAGGATCGCCCGGGCGATGGTCAACAGCTGCTTCTGGCCGCCCGAGACGTTGCTGGCCTCCTCGTTGAGCACCATATGATACCCGTCGGGCAGGGTGCGAACGAAATGGTCCACCTGGGCCGCTTTGGCCGCCGCCTTGACCTGCTCGTCGGTGGCCTCCAGCCGCCCGTAACGGATATTGTCGGCGATGGTGCCGCCGAACAGCCAGGTATCCTGGAGCACCATGCCGAACAGCGACCGCAGTTCGTCCCGCTTGAAATCCCGGATATCGTGCCCGTCCACCCGGATGGCGCCCTGGTTGACATCATAGAACCGCATCAGCAGCTTGACAATCGTGGTTTTGCCGGCGCCGGTGGGGCCGACAATGGCCACCTTTTTGCCGGATTGGATTGCGGCCGAAAAATTGTGGATGACGGTCTGGCCGGCGTTATACCCGAAGGTGATATCGTCAAAGGTGATGTTGCCGCTGACCGAAACCAGCGTGTCGCTGTCCGGTCCGCCGCCGTGGTTGACCGACAGCGCGCCGGGTGTTTCGGCGATCTCGTCCTCTTCCTCTAAGAAATCGAATACCCGCTCGGCGGCGGCGGCGGTCTGCTGCAGCACGTTGGAGATGTTGGCCACCTGCGAGATCGGCTGGTTGAACTGCCGCACATACTGCACAAACGCCTGTACGTCGCCGATACTGAGGTTGCCCTTGGCGGCCATCCAGCCGCCGAGGATACAGATCGCCACGAATCCGAGGTTGGAGACAAAATTGGCTAACGGCATCATCAGCCCCGACAGGAAATTGGCTTTCCAGGCGGCGTGATACAGCGCCTCGTTCTGCTCGTCAAAAGCCCTGACCGCCGCGGCCTCGCCGTTGAAGGCCTTGACGATGACGTGGCTGCCGTACAGCTCCTCCACCTGACTGTTGACGTGGCCGAGATAATTCTGCTGGTTTTTGAAATGCTTCTGGGATTTGCGGACCACCGAAATGACCAAAATCATCGACAGCGGGATGATCCCCAGCGCCACCAATGTCATCTGCCAGCTGATGGTCAGCATCATCACGATAAAACCGATGACCGAGGTGAGCGAGGTGATGATCTGGGTCAGGCTCTGGCTCATGGTCTGGTTGATGGTGTCCACATCGTTGGTAATCCGGGACAGCACCTCGCCGTGGGTGGTATGGTCATAAAACCCGAAGGGCAGCCGGTGGATTTTATCGTTGATATCCCGGCGCAGGCTGCGGGTCACCTTCATGGTCACGCCGGACATGATAAACCCCTGCACATAGGAGAGCGCGGCGCTGATCAGATAAAAGGCGATCAGCTTGAACATAATCTGCGCGATGGCGCCGAAATCCACCCCGCCGCCGGAGCCGGTGATTTTGCCCATGATCCCCTTGAACAGCTCGTCGGTGGCGCCGGCGAGAATTTTCGGTCCGAAGATCATAAAAATGGTCGAACCCGCCGCCATCGCCATAACCGCGATCACCGCCGGCAGATGCCGCCCGAGATAGCGCAGCAGGCGTTTCATTGTCCCCTTAAAATCCTTGGCCTTTTCGCCCTGGAGCATCATGCCGGCGGGGCCGCCGCCCATAGGGCCGCCGTGACGTTTGGGGCTTGTGCGTTTTTGCGCGGCAAAAGAGTCTGCGGACCGCGACGGCGCCTGTGCGCTGTTTCTGCTTTGCCGTTTACTCATGGCTGTTCCCTCCCTGTCCGGATAATTCCGCCGGGGTCAGCTGGGAGGAGGCGATCTCATAATACTGCGGACAGCGTTCCAACAGTTCCGCATGGGTGCCGATGCCGGCCACCGCGCCGTCCTCCAGGACGATAATCTGGTCGGCGTTCATAATGGTGCTGACCCGCTGGGCGACTAAGATAACGGTGGACTCGCCGGTATATGCCTTCAGCGCCGCCCGGAGCGCCCGGTCGGTCTTGAAGTCGAGGGCCGAAAAGCTGTCGTCAAAGATGAATATCTCGGGCTTTTTGACCAACGCCCGGGCGATCGACAGCCGCTGCTTCTGGCCGCCGGATACGTTGGTGCCGCCCTGGGAGATATCGGCGTCAAAACCGCCCTCCATCTCCCCGATGAAATCCGCCGCCTGCGCCACGGCGGCTCCGGCGGCCATATCCGCATCGTCCGCGTCCGGCCGGCCGTATTTCAGATTGGAGGCTACGGTACCGCTCAGCAATTCGCCCTTTTGCGGCACAAATCCGATGCGCTGCCGCAGATCGTGGGAGGAGATCTCCCGGATATCTAACCCGTCCACCCGGATCTCGCCGCCGGTCACGTCATAAAACCGCATCAGCAGGCTGGCGACGGTGGATTTGCCGGAACCGGTCGGGCCGATGATGGCGGTGGTCTGGCCGGGGCGGGCGGTAAAAGAGATATCGTGCAGCGCGTCCTCCTCGGCGCCGCCGTACCGGAAGCTGACGCGGTTGAACTCCACCAACCCGGAGGTATCCGCGAAGGCTTTGGGCTGTTCCGGATCGGTGACCGACGGCTCTGAGCGCAGCACCTCGTCGATCCGTTCGGCGGCCACTGAGGCGCGGGGGATAAAGATCAGCATCATCGACATCATCATAAAGCTAAAGATAACCTGCATCGCGTACTGCATAAACGCCAGCATATCGCCGATCTGCATCTGGGACTGCTCGATCTGGTGGGCGCCGACCCAGACGACCAACAGCGTTACCGCGTTCATGATCAGCATGATGATCGGCATAACGACGACAAATACCCGGTTGATAAACAGGCTGTTGCGGGTCAGATCCTCGTTGGCCTCGGCGAACCGGGCGGTCTCATGCTCCCGGGTGCCGAACGCCCGGATAACCATCAGCCCGCTGAGATTTTCCCGGGAAACAAGGTTGAGCCGGTCGACCAGCTTCTGCATCCGCTTGAATTTCGGCATCGCCACCGCCAGCACGATCATGATGATCCCCAGCAGCAGTACCACCGCCGCCGCGATGATCCAGGCCATCGACGCCGACTTGCTCAGCGCCATAAAGATTCCGCCGCCTGCCATCATCGGCGCGTAGATCAGCATCCGGATGCCGATCATCAGGAACATCTGGATCTGGGTGACGTCGTTGGTGGAACGGGTGATCAGCGAAGCGGTGGAAAACTTGTCGAATTCGGCATTGGAAAAGGAGGTGACCTTGCCGAACACGTCCCGCCGCAGATGTTTGGCCACGCCGGCCGAGATCCGGGCGCAGATCAGCCCCACCAATACGGTGGCCACGCCGCCCATCAGCGCGATAAGCAGCATGATCCCGCCGGTTTTGAGAATGTAGTTGGTCTGGAGCCCGTCAATATTAACCCCAGCCTCCTCCATAAATGCGCTGGCGAAGGTGATGCCGGCTTTTTCTTTCAGCATCGGGTCGGCGTCCCGGGCAGCTTCGATGTAGATATCCCGCTGCTCCTGCGGGAACTGCTCCAGCATCGGCAGCAGCTGATACAGCCGGGTGATATCGATCCCGGTCATCAACTGGCTGTTATCGCCGCCGGTCATATCCTGCCCGCTGGCTTTGGCGATATCCTGCATATGAAGCAGCAGCGCCCAGGAGGCGTTGGCAAAGGCGTCGTCGATGGCGGATTGATCCAATTTGGCGGATGCGGCTTCGGCGACCGCCGCGTGGATCCATATATCCGGATCCTTGTAGGTGTCCGCTAAATCCTTGCCGTTCTTATCGATCCTGAAGACCGATACCGTACGGTACCAGTTATCGAAAACATAATAATACGGATCGCCGGTATCATTGCCTTCGGGCATGTACAGCCTTATCAGCTTTTCGCCGGTCGGCGTGATCGCCTGCGGCGCGGCGTGCTCCACCCCGTGCTGCTGGATACCCACATTGACGATATCCGACATCAGATTCGGCAGATTCAGATCGCACAGCGCCTGGCCGAGCAGCAGCACCGCCGCCAGCAATACGCCGCCGAGGAAGGGTTTGAGATAGCGTTTCAGTTTGAGCAAGTGGCATTCCTTCTTTATTTATTATTTTATTACCAAATATTATAAACAAACCGCAACGCCTGTCAAGACGATGCGGATGTTTTGGAGGTGAATTTTTTATGAATGATGGGAAGGTCAAACCAAACTTTATTTTATTCTGTCGAATTCACCCATTAATACCAGCAGTGAATCAGCAGTGTTTTTCAATGCGTTTGCAGTCTCACCGATCAAATATAAGTAATAATCGGCAAGCCTATAGCTCCCGGCCATTACGGCATCATCAAACGCGTCGAACAAATCGGCCACTACCCCCAATTGATCACCATATTGCTTTATCTTGGTGGAGACTTCGCTTGCCTTCGCCACTTTTTTATCCGCCACATCTAAGAGCGCCTGTTTTTCATTGAGTTGGTTGGTAACCGTTTGTACCTCTTTTTTCTTTTTTTCCAGATCACTTAATGCGTTGGCGGCTTCTTTTTTCGCGCTGTCAGCCTCTTTTTTCGCGCTGTCGGCCTCTTTTTTCGCGCTGTCAGCCTCTTTTTTCGTGTTGTCGGCCTCTTTTTTCGCGTCTTCAGCCTCGGCATTTGCTTTTTCGACATCCAGTTTTGCCGCTTCTATTTTAGCCATCGCAGCCACATATTCTTTTTTCGATTCCTCGATCTCATCTTTTTTGCCGGAAAGTTCCTCTTTCAGCTTTGCTGTTTCATCCTTCAGGTTTGCCGTTTCCTCCTTCAGGCTTACCGTTTCCTCTTTCAGATTTGCTATTTCAATCTGATTGCTATCAATTTCACTGTTCGCGGATTCTAACTTTTTTGATAACGGGGAAAGCGCTATAAAAAAAATCAGAATAAAAGTAAGCAGACAGGCGCCTGAAAAAATTCCGGCGCACAGAATAATGAGCTTGCCGGACTTATTTCTTGGTTTTTCAGGCGACGCTGACAAATCCGGTGTGTCGCTGACTTCGGCAAGGGATGTTGTTTCAGGTATATTTTCCTGATTCATGTATAACACGTCCTTTAATAATATTTGATATAATTATATAGCATAAAATTAAAAAAGTCAAACAATAAGATATTTCCCACAATTTTTGCGTCCAGCTTTTAATAAATAAAGAATATTTCCACCCCGCCGGCGTATCCTATGCCTATCCACCACAAAAGGAGCGATCATCCATGGCAAAAGCAGGTATGCGCCGCCCGGATCCAAAGGACAAACACGCCCACGGTACCGAAAGCAACAAAAAACAGCACGAGCAAAAGAACAGCGCCTCGCCGGTACCAGAAATCAGCGGCAAAGCCAAACACGGCCATAATAAAGCAGGAGAGATATACCCGAAGTGAGGGGCATAGGGATTAGGGAATAGTAAAAAACGGCGTCCGCGGACGCCGTTTTTTTTATTGTACTGCTCACTGCTCACTGCTCACTGACCACCGCTCCCTAAACCACATCAAACATCGCGTTCAGCGTCATCCAGCCCGGCGTATCGAAATTCATCAGGTTCCAGACCGAGATACCCCGCAGATGATACTGCGGCACCAGCTCTAACCGGGCCTGTATGCTCCGCGGGTCCTCAAACCAGACCTCATGCTGCCGTTTCGCCCGGTCGTAATACCGGAAAAAGGGCGTCGCCGCCGCCGCGTCGAACCGGATCGGGACCCCCGCGTCCACCGCCTGCTGTACCGCCTGCCGGTTACTGACCGCCCGCCCCCGCCCGTCCGGCAGCGTCCAGTCATATCCGTAATTCGGTACGCCCAGCAGCAGCCGGGAAGGTTCCGTCTGCCCGGCGGCATACCGGATAATCCGCTCCGCCTGATCCAACGGAGCCGCCGCTGCCGGTCCGCCGCCGGAACAGCCCCAATCGTAGCTCATCAGCATGATATTGTCGGCGCCGTACCTCAGCCTGGAGCAACCCTGATTCTCATAAAGTCCTTTCGCTGGGATGGAGACGGTGACGCTGTACCCGACGGTATTCATCGTGCGGGTGACCCGGCCGATAAAATCGGCATAGGCGTCCCGGTAATCCGGCCCGATACATGCAAAGTTGATATCCAATCCGCCATACCCCTTCCGGTGCATCGTCCGGATTAAGTCGGTGATGAGCTTGGTCTGGGCCGCTATGTCGGCGAGCAGTTTCTGGGCCGGCTCGGCGGAAAAGGAGCCGTTTGGCGTCAATGTGGAGAGCGACAGGAGCGGCTGGACGCCGTATTCATGGGCGAGATCCAGCACCGTGCCGTCATCGGGGCAGTGCAGGCACCCGTCGCCGGTGAAGGTACAGGTAAAAACCGTGAGGGTGGTGAGGTAAGGGAGAGAGCGGCGGAGCAGAGCGGGCGGAATGGCGGATTTGACATATCCGTCGACAGTGAGCGGCCCGATTTTACTGCCGGTATAGCTGACAGCGAGCTGCTGTCCCGGCTGGAGCTGCGGACCGGCCCCGGCGGTAAACGCCGTTCCGGCAGATAACGCCGGATTGTTCCGCAGCAATTCCCGGACCGTGACGCCCCATTGCCGGGCAATCCGCAGCAAGGTGTCGCCTTTGCGGACGGTATACATTTCATGCGGGAACTGAATGACCAGCGCCTGCCCCGGCGTCAGTCTCGTATCGCGGCCAAGCCCGTTCTCGGCGACCAAGCGGGAAACCGGCAGACTGTACCTCCGCGCAATGGCATACAGGCTCTCCCCCTCCTCGACGATATGGATAACCATAAAAAATCCCCCCTTTGGGCATGTATATGCCGGAAGGGGGCGGGATAGTCGGGTTAATTGAGATAGCTGGTCAATTCTTTATCAAAAGTAAAAACCGTATTGCCGTCATGATGATAACCCACCATCAGACAATCGACAAAATCAAGTTTTGTCTCGGCATATACCGTTACTGCAGGATATAACGCAGAATGGCGTTGGTATCAAATACGGTCATATTTTTCAATCACCGCTCTTTCCCAGGTCCCCTTTTCCTGCGGAATGAATGCCGGATTGGCATATTCCTTTAATATGCCTTTCATACTCTTAAATGTATATCACGGAATATGCACAAATGCAATACTTTGTGCTGTAATTTTTATTTATCCGACAACCCCCGCGCACGCAAACTCTGCTTCAACATATTGACTGTCTGGGTTATCACAAACAATTCCGACGGGGTGCAGTCCGAAAAGAGCGATTCGGCTTCTTTGACCATATCCGGCTTGGACGCGCCGATGTTGTCCATGAGCAGATAATCGACAGTAGTATGCAACGCGTTAGCGACGGCGATCAGGCACGGTAGCGACAGCTTGGTATGCCCGTTTTCGATCTTGCTCATGTGTTGTATGCCGATATTTGCTACCTCTGAAAGAACCTCCTGTGTCAACTTCAATTCCAAACGTCGTTTTCTAATACGCAGACCAATTGATTTATAATCAGGCATATATTCCATAAAAACATACCATCCTTTAAAAATCGTAAAAAAATTTCAAAAATTTTTCTGTTACCTATTGTAATCTGATTAGGTATGTAGTATAATACGCACAAGCCCGAAAATCGCTATGAGGGCTAAAATATTTACAAAGAAAGAAGCGGATGCTTATGTACAAGGATACCTACGGCAACAGAATCGCGCGAAGGGAAGGGAACCGGATTTTAGACGCCTACGGCAACTGGATTTACGAAATCGTCGGCGACCGGATCAACGACACCTACGGCAACTGGAAATACGAATTCCGCGGGGAATACATCTTCGACACCTCAGGCAACCGCGTGTATGAAATCCGGGGCGACCGGATTTATGATACATACGGGAATTGGCTGGGGAGCGGGGATTGAGAAAGGGGGAGTGCAATATGGCGCAATCACAAGCAAATAAACCAAAATCAAGCATGGAATTTGAAATTAATTTTTTGGAAAAAGAAATACAGAAACATAGAAGAGAAATAAATAGGATACAAGAGTACTATAATTCTCAAATTAAACCTAAACGTAGAATAATGGATACTACTACTGATTTATCTATATTGATGGCAACAGGAGTTTTTATAGGTGAGATGGAAAGAGAACGAGATAGATTGATTAAAATAGAAGAAGATAAAATAGACGAAATAGATGAAGAAATTGAAGAGATAAAAGAACGCTTGGATCCTAATTATAAATTAGAAAAGGGATATAAGCTACTATGTGAAGAATTGGATGATATATGCGAAGATTCAGCACAGGATGCAACGATATTAATTGAATTAGCCAAACGATTCCGTGAATTGGGAAAATATAAGAACACGGAGGAATTAGCGAAAAAATGCGAGGGATTGGCGCAAGACATAATAGAGCAAGAAAAACATAAAAAACAATTAGAGAAAGAAAACAAGTACAATGCACTAATTGCAAAAAAAAGAAAATTGAATTCAAGTACGGTTTCATGTAGTGAAGATTATTTTAAACTTGAAAAAGATTTTCGTGAGATTGCCGGTGATAGCGGCTATAAAGATGCAATTATATCAGCTGATGAATGTCGGGTTGTTGCGGTAGAAAAACATGAGGAAGAAAGAAAACGTTTACAATCAAAGCAGTGGGAACAACAAGGACTTTGCCGATATGATGGTGGAAAATTAAGTTTATTTAAGAAAAAGTGTAAGATTTGCGGAAAGAAAAAATAATGCTGAACAATGTATAGCATTATTCAATTTAAAAACCGCACCGGTTCGGCTCACCCCCGAACCGGCGCGGTTTTTTATTGACAACATATTGACATTGCGCATAAAACCGTATATAATGAGAAATCTAACAACCGGAAAGGGGCTGACAAAATGGCACAGACCAATGTGAATATCCGCATGGACGAAACGGTGAAGCGGCAATTTGATGTGATTTGTAACGAGCTGGGATTGAATATGTCCACGGCTTTTAATATCTTCGCGAAAACCGTTGTGCGGCAAAATAAAATCCCGTTTGAACTTAGCGTGGATCCGTTTTATAATGAGGTCAACCAGGCGCGCTTGCGGTATGCGGTCGCCAACCGCGACGAAGAGCGTATTACTAAAACGATGGAAGAATTAGAGGCGATGG
>WRDE01000014.1 GCA_009783605.1 Oscillospiraceae bacterium | reverse complement strand
TTTCCATCCGACGCCGGGGATTCCGACCTCTTTTATCTCGAACCAATGGGTTCCGTCGGCAAGGCCGGCGATCGGGTCAAAGGCGAAATGGTGGGTCCCCGCCGTTGTGACATCGTCCACCGTCGCGGTGCGTTCGATGCCTTCCTCCTTATAATCGCCCAGGGTTGATGTGTTCAACTCCTTCAATTCAAAGGTAAAGGTCACCTCCGGCCATGTGCCGTTCCCGGTCACTTCTTTGTCGCCCTCAATGATCACCGGCGGCAGTTTATTGATAAACTCAACCGTCTTGACCTCGCCCGCCTTCGCGGTGACCGTTCCAAACACCGCGTCCGTCGCCGTTCCGGCATTCACCTTCACCGTAGTGGTGTAATTTCCGGTCGAAATTTCGGTAACCGTATAAGACCCGTTGTCGGTGAGATCGTCTATCGTCACCAATCCGTTGTTTTTCAGCTGGAATTTGCCGTCGGAGCCGTCAGTGGAAAATTTGCCGCCCGACGTCGGCGTAAATTCTGCTTTCACACTGATATCAACCGGCGCGCCGCCGCTGTCCTTCAGGATAAACTCATACCAGCCGCTGCCGCCGGCGACCGGTCCACCGTCCGCTGTCACGACGGTTTTGACCACCTGCAGCAGCGCTTTTTGCGGATCCACCGCGTTTTTGACCTTGAATTCGATCTCGCCGGTCAGGTTGTTGAACGAGACAAACGGCGCGTCCTTGCTTTCAATCTGTATGTTCCGCACCTTGCCGTCGGCGCCGATCTCAAACATGATCGGGTCGATCGGGGTGACCGAGGACGGGCAGTAGGTTTCGACTAACATATAGATCCCGGCGAAATCGCTGCCGAAATAGGCGCTGTCCCAGAGCACCACGCCTTCGGGATCGGTTTTGTATTCGGTTGTGGTCCCGAGATTGCCGGTGGTTTTCAGCAGCTTGAACCCGACCCCCGACATCGGCGTGCCGGCGGCCGCCACATTGTCCGAGGGCACGCCCGCCTTCAGCAGCTTCACCTTCGGCGCAGTCACGTTTTCGTTGTCCACGTTTTGGACCGTGACATGGTTGGTGCCGGTCTGCGCCATCGCCTCCTCCAGCGTGGGCGGCGGCGTGCCGGTCAGGCTCACCGAAAATTCCGCTTCGGGCGGCGGGTCTTGCAGCTGGTACCCGAACGGCGCCTTGGTTTCGACAAATTTATAGTTGCCGGCCGGCAGCCCGAACACATAGATGAATCCCTTGTCCGCGTCCAACGCCGACACGACCAGCGACGGATTGACGGCGCTGTAGACGGCATACCGGTAATCGGTCACCAGATCCTGATCGCTCCCGTTCGGGTCATACCAGTACGCGTTCAGCATCGGGCGGTTGGGCGGGGCGGTCGTGGTAGCCGCAATCTGGCGCTTGATAAACCCGCCGGGCATCAGGCTCCAGTTGCCGCCCCCGTCGTCCTTATAGATATTGAACACCGCGTCGTTCAACGGCGTGGTCCCGCCCGCGGCAAATTTCCGCAGCGCGGCCCCGCTGGGGATGTCGAACATGGCGACGTTGTCCCCGAGCATAAACGGGTTGATGTCCCCGGAAAGCGTCCCGCTGGGATAATATCTGCCTATGCTAACCTCTTTCAGATAGATATCATCGTCAGGCAGCACGGTCAACTTGAACGTCCCGTTTTTGCCGGTCGTCAGCTGGGTTACCGCTTGGTGGAAATCCGGGTCTTCCTCCACAACTCTTTTATATATCGGGATCCCGCCGGTCTCGCTGACTTTTATGAACGGCAACAGGATATTGCCGTCTTTATAATACACCTCAAACTTCGCGCCGGCAACCCCTTGAACGATTTTTACGAAATTATTCGGCGTGACGTCATATTCCCATTCGACGGTCCTTTGGTTGGCATAATTGTCGGCCTTGATAAACCCGAGCTGGTTTGGCAGCCGGCCCCAGATAGTGGCGTTGTAGAAATGCCGCCACCGCTTGTTGACGGTTTTGGTGTAGTCGTTGGTGGTGATTTTGACGTCGTTGGTAAATTCGTCCTCGCTCTCGTCGATCAACACCGTGCGGTACCACAGGCGCACATTGCTTATTGAGAGCTGATCCAACGGATCCATATAATCATAGGGGCCGAATATAGACATTATATTGGTCTCCGCGGGGTTGCTCGGCTTGGGGCGGTAGGTAGATCCTATTGATGCGCCGTCCGGCGCAAGCGCCGACGTATCAATCGGCAGATATTGGGCCAGCAGGTTATTCGACAAATCGCCGTTTTTATAGCCTATGATGTCATGCGGCCAATCGGCTCTTTCTATAGGGGTGTCATAGGTATCACAGAGCAGATAGAAAGTGTTGCCCTTGCAGTAATCGGCCCGGATCGCGGCATAACCGCCGCCCCGGCCCAGCGTCGTTTTGATCCGGTTCATCACCTGCTCGAAGGACTCGGTCCCGGTCAGCCCGAGATCCAATACGTCGTCGAAATAGTTTATCATGTTCGGGAAATGGAACAGCAGACCTTTTAAATACCCGTCGGCGATCCAGTTCCAGCCACCCTCCCGGTAGGTATCGAAGCGGTCTTTATAATCGCCGCTCACCATAGAGGCAAGATTGACGGCGAGGGTCTGTGCTCTGAGATTGTCGCCCGAGGCATGTTCAAGGGCCCACAATAAACTCTGCAAATTGGGATAACGGTGGGTGAAATAGTTATCGTCATAAATAGCGCCCAGGCAAGGAATATACAATCCGACATTGTAACCATAGCTGGGATTGGCCTTATCTATCGGGTTCTTTTCATAGGCGAGATAGTGCAGAAATTCAATATATTCATCCGAAAACGGCTGTCCGTCCCCAAACGTGGCCGGCTTGAAAATATTATTTCGGATGAAATAGTTGCGGTAGTGATCGGGAAAGTCCTCCGGAGGCCAAGTGGGATTATCCTCTGGCCATTGCTGCTCAAGTCTTTCATACTCGTCTATCGTCTCCTGCCGGTAGGTATCCGGGAAACCCCGTGAGGGATCCCCGTATTGCAGCCATTTTTGAAGATCGGCTTTAAACAGAGCGAGCTGATCCTGCATTTGCTGGGTATAGGTAAGGCCCCAATATCCGTCGAAAGGCGGATCCTTTTCGTTCAGCTTTATGATATGCTGTTCCCACGTGTCTATAGCGTCCATGATATAATCATAGGGATTCTGCTGGAAACCCAAAAACCTGTCCAGCAGCTTTATGGCGCAGGTCCCCGCAGTTTCGTTGCCGGTATCGCCGCCCTTATATATGTTGTTGGCCTTCAGACCCTCTCCCGGGGGGACGTTCATGCCGAATTTGCCGAGGTTGACGATCAACTTCTGCCGGCCGTCCGGCAGATCGATCACCGCGTAGGACAGCGGGGTTTCTCTGACCGCCGCTTCGTCGTTCAACTCGGTAAAGTCCTTCTGCAGCGTTTTAACGCCGTGGAAATAATCGGTCACCGGCCCGGTGTTGCCGTTGATATCCGGTATGAAATCCAGCTTGGCGTCGCCGAAAGCCCCGTTGCCGGCGGTGTGCCCCGAATAGGCATCGGCCACATCGAACGCCCGGAGACCTACCTCCACCCCGAAGAACGATGGGAGGCGGTTGTCATATTTCCCCTCTGTGAACATGCTGTTCGTAGCTCCCCCTTCCCTCCAAAATCCCGCGAACCGCATATTCGCGCTGAGGGTGTCCTCCACGATTACGTAATCGGTGGGCTTCCGGGAGGGATTCTTTTCAAAAAGCTCCTGTAATCCATAAAAGGGTACGACGAAAGTAAGCCCGTGGCAATAGTCTTTCGTATAACAGTCGCCGTCATGAAAAAGATTGGTGTTGGGATAATGGGCCTCGGGATAGGGACAATTCAATTCCGTGTATACCTCTACCTTCGAATCGTCCCATAGCAAGGATTGCCATTCATCGTCATTGACAAGGGCCTTGAAAATATCCGGCTCGTCCCGCTCGGGGGGTATGTAGGGAAAAGAGCCTCCCGGAATTCCGGTCACGCCGCCGGGATCATAGGGCTCCTCAGGCTCCGGGTCGGTATCGAAATTCCCGGTGTAGCTGTCCTCAAAGGTGATGGGAATCGTCCCTTCCCCGCCCGAGAGCTTGAACTGTGCGGCGCCTGTAGCGTTGCCGCCCCTGACCAGCACGTTTTTCGCCATGCTGTTAAAGGTCACTATGTATTGCAGCGTGCCGCCGCTCCACTTGAAGGTTCCCTCTCCGACCAGCACCCCCTCTATTCGCAGCGGGATGCTTTCGGCCGGCGGCAGGATGCTCAGCAACGCGGAGTTGCCTATGCTCAGGATATTGAAGATAAACTGATCGCCGTCCTGAAACAGATACAGCTTATCGGTGACCGTCCAGTCCAAGATGAACGACAATACCGAGCCGGGGCGCAGCGTGGTGGTGGTCACCGATCCGGTACTCCCGGTCCCGGTATACACCGTCTGCCCGCTGATTTTCACGGTCAGCGTATGCGACGTCTTGCCGGTCACGTCCGCCCCTGCCGTGAGCGCGGGCAGTATGACAAAAACGCTGGTCAGAATCAGCGCGATAACGCAAATCGGCACAAAAACCGCCAGCGCTATTTTTTTGCGTTTTCTATCCCATTTGCCCGCTTGGATGATTGATTGGTAAATATTGTCCATCTGCGTATCCCGTCCTTGTCATGTATTGTATATGTTTTTGATTTATTTAACGCTCCCGAATTTGGAAAGCGGCCATATGCGAAAAATAACCCTGCCGTCGATTCTGTCCTTGTTGACCGGGCCGAAACCGGCGCGGCGGCTGTCGAGAGACACCGGGCGGTTATCGCCGAGGACAAAAACGGTCCCGGGCGGGACCAGAAAGGGAAAATTGATATCGCAGGTCCCGATGCTCGGTTCCGCAACATACGGTTCATCCAATATATTTCCATTGATTGATACGATGCCGTCGCCGTTGATATTTACCCAGTCGTCCGCCGTGGCGATCACCCGCTTGACGTAGAGCTTATTTTCATGGTAAAAAGCAATGATATCGTTTTGTACCGGATCGTCAGTTTTCACCGCGAGAACGATTTCGTTCATCTCCAAAAGAGGGTGCATACTGGATCCGTCGACCTGCAGCACAGTCAGCCACAGATTGGCGACCAATATGATCACGGCGATGGCTATCAGAAGGGTGCTCAGAAACCCGCGCAACAGTTTTTTATAGGAGGTCTGCTTCTCCAGACGCGCGATTTCCCGGTCGAGCATTTCCACCGTCGGGCGTCCCAACCGGTCGACCTGTTCGCGTATTCGGCTGTCTTCTTTGCTCCTCGCCATACGGTCACCGCTTTATTCCGCTTATTCGCCGCTTACATGAATACCACCTGATAAGCCAGAAACAGATTTTTTCTTTCCTGCTTTACCCGCGTAAGCTCTCTTTCCAATTCGCGGACCACCGTCAGCAGATGATTTTTTGGAATCGCCTGCAGATGCCGGTTGAGCGCCTCGGTTTTTTCCGGTTCTGCTTTTTCATCCTGACTATGCATCTTTGCGCGGCCGCGGCTGACGGGTATATTCATCAGCGCGGCAAATTCGTCGTCGCTGTCCAACAGCGCGGTCAGTTCCCGCAGAAAGAATTCGTCCCCGTCATCTTTCAGGGCCGTATAGCTAACCTTTTTTTGCGTCATTTGCCTCACCTCATTTTGGTTTCAATGGGCTCCCATTGTAAAAACTATATCCGCCTGCTTGTCACCACAGGCTGTGGCCTTTGCCTTTGCCTTTAACAAGATATAGTAAAACGTCTTTGCGCTTAGACTGCCGTCGCTGATACAGTATCATATTCTTAAGCGCTTGTCAAGCGTTTTCACCATTTCCATTCATTTATTTTGTATTTTTTATATATTTGGCAAGCCGTTCAACAATCGTTCCCCCGGAACGATTGTTCGTTCAATTAAGCCGTCGGAAAAAGAAAATATTTCTCGCGTTGTAAATATTATACATATGGCCGCACTATGTCCCGTGCAAAAAAACACGGGAATTTTCTCTTGTTTTCCGTTACTGGTCAAAATTTATTGAAAATCCGTAACAATAAGTATTTTTATTACCCAAACAGTGTGTTACAATGGTAGCGGAATCCGTTTGGATTTATGATTACAAAAAAACATGGAGGCATTTTTTATGAAACACAGCGTCAAATCCATTGCCCTGCTCACAGCGCTCCTGCTGCTGCTCACCTCTATCCCGGCGACCATCCCCATCTTTACTACCGCGGAGGGATCCATTATGACCGATACACCGAGAGATTCGTCGTTCAACGACGGGTGGCGCTTCTCAATCGGCACCAACACCGGCGCCGAAAATCCCGCCTATGCCGACCACAGCTGGGCAGATGTCGAGCTGCCCCACGACTGGCTGATCAGCCAGCCGGGCAACTTCTACAAATCGGATATCGGCTGGTACCGCAAGACATTTTATCTGCCGGAGAGCCTGTCCGGCAAGCGGGTGGCGGTCCGGTTCGACGGGGTGTATATGGACTGTACCGTCTATGTCAACGGCCAGAAGGCGGGCGACTGGAAATACGGCTACACATCCTTCCAATTCGATATCACCCCATACCTGCAATACGGCAACAAACCCAACGTCATCGCCGTCCGGGTCAACCACCAGAGCGGCAACACCCGCTGGTATTCCGGCGCCGGTATCTACCGCAACGTCTGGCTGACCGTCACCGATCCGGTACATGTGGATTGGAACGGCATGTACGTCAGCACCGACGGCAACACTGTGAGTGTTCAAACCGAAGTGCGCAACGCCTCTGCTTCCACTGCCGCCGTAACGGTCCGGCAGACGGTTCTGAACGCCGCCGGGCAGTCGGTCGCCACTAACACCGGCACGGCTTTTAACGTCGCCGCCGGTACGGTGCAGAAGAACAGTCAAACCCTGACCGTCCCTTCTCCCACCCTGTGGGATCTGAATGATCCGTATTTATATACCTTAAAAACCGAAATCTTAGTCGGCGGCAACGTCCGGGACGAATACCGCACAGATTTTGGTTTCCGTAAGGTGGAGATCAAACCCCAGGAGGGCTTCTTCCTCAACGGGAAATATATGAAGCTGCACGGCGTCAATATGCACCACGACTTGGGCGCGCTGGGTTCGGCCATCAATGTCCGGGCGCTGGAGCGGCAGTTGGAGATCATGCAGGAGATGGGCGCCAACGCCATCCGGACCTCCCACAATCCGCCGGCCCCCGAACTGCTGGAACTCTGCGACCGGATGGGCATTTTGGTGATCGACGAGGCCTTCGACATGTGGGCGGACGCCAAAAACTCCAACGATTACCATCGGTTTTTCACCGAATGGAGCGAGCTGGACGCCCGGGCCTGGGTCCGCCGGGATCGCAACCACCCCTGTGTCATCATGTGGAGCATCGGCAACGAGGTCACCGACACCCAGCGCACCGACGGCGTCGCCACCGCCAACCGGCTGAAAGGGTATGTGCTGGAGGAGGATCCCAACCGCAACGCCAAGCTGACCATCGGCTCCAACTATATGGCCAACAGCAACGCCATCACCATCGGCCGCAGTCTGGGTTCGGCCGGGTATAACTACATCGAGGAGCTGTATGACGAGCACCATATCAAATACCCCGACATGGCGCTGTACGCCGCCGAATCCGCCTCCGCCGTCCGCAGCCGCGGCGTCTACCACCTGCCGACCGACAAAAATATCCTCACCTATTTCGACCAGCAGTGCTCCTCCTACGACAACAGCGTGGTCCCCTGGGGCGATTCGGCGGAGCAGGCCTGGAAATGGGACCGGGACCGCCCGTATGTCCTCGGCCAGTTCGTCTGGACCGGGTTTGACTATATCGGCGAGCCGATCCCCTACAGCACCAAAAACGCCTACTTCGGCATCGTCGACACCGCCGGCATCCCGAAAGATATCTACTATTTCTACCAGAGCATCTGGACCGACAAGCCGATGGTCCACCTGCTGCCCCATTGGGACTGGAACGAGGGCGATATCGTCCCGGTCTGGGCCTATTCCAACGCCGACAGTATGGAGCTGTATTTGAATGGTTCTTTACTGAGCAAGCAAAAAATGGATTTGACGGGCGATGTGCTGCATGCCGAGTGGTTGGTGCCGTATCAAAAGGGGACGCTGGAGGTCACGGCGTATAACGCCACCGGCAATGCCGTCGCCACCGACAGAATTTCCTCCTGCGGCGACGGGACGCAGCTGAAGCTGACCCCCGATCGTCACCAAATGACCGCCGACGGCAAGGATTTGATGTTCGTGGAGGTGTCAGTGCTGGATAAGGACGGGAATTTTGTGCCGAACGCCCGGAACCGTGTATTGATTTCGGTATCCGGCGCGGGTAAGCTGGTCGGCGTGGACAACGGCGACTCGACCGACTTTAGATCGTATCAGACACCTTTATGCAAGGCTTTCAGCGGCAAGCTGATGGCAATCATACAAAACGACGGCAATTTAGGGGAGATCACCGTCATGGCCGATTCACCCGGTTTGGAACCGGCCAGCGTTAGCTTTTTTGCGGGGCGTTATCAAATGGTCGCCGGGATCACCCTTTCCGCTATCGACGGCTCAACCGCCATTACGGCGGACAAAGGCAGATTGAAAATACAGGCGGCGGTGTCGCCGGTTGACGCGAATTATCAAAAGCTGGACTGGTCGGTCGTCAACGCCGACGGGACGGCTACCGATAAAGCGTATATCGACCAAAACGGCGTGTTGAAAGCGCTTAGAAACGGCACGGTCAAGGTCATCGCCGCGGCATTGGACGGATCGGGTGAATCCGCCGAGCTGACGGTCAGCATCTCGAATCAGGCCGCTTTTACCGCGGTAACCGGGATTACCGTATCCATGAAACAAACGCCGTCCGGCCAGTTTCAATATTCGGCGGAGGTGGCCCCTGCCGGCGCTCTTGTTAAAGAAGTGGATTGGTCGGTTTCCAGTATGTCCGTTATCAATCATATTGATAAAAACGGTTTATTGACGGTAGACAACGGCGGTGAGGTGACGGTACGGGCGACCGCTAAAGACGGCTCCGGCGTCTTTAGCGAGGGTATGTTATGCACTGAACCCTGGTTGTTTTCTCAAGAAGTCCCCGCCCGCAAAGTCACGCTGTCACTGACAAACGGCCAAACCGCCATCAACGGTCTCAACTCCGCCAAGGTCAGGGCCGCGATCCTCCCGGCCGGCGCCAGCTACACCAACATCGACTGGAGTATCCGGGACGAGCACGGCATCAATATCTCCGACATCGGCAAGCTCAACAAAAACGCCGACGGCACCGTCACCGTTTCCGCCCGGTATAACGGCCAGTTCACCCTCTGCGCCGCCGGCCGGAACAGCGGCAGCCAATGGCCGCAGGCCTATACCCTGATGACCTTCACCGCAGCCGGGCTCCGGGACAAGACGATAAGCGCTTATAAGACAATAAAAGCGCGGGACTACGACTTCGGCAGCAAGGTTTTCGGCCTCGAAGGCGCCGACAACGACCGGAGTATCGGCAGCATCTTCGCCGGCGACTGGTGCGGATTCAGGGCGCTGGATTTCAAGGATAACCCCTCGGTGAATATCAAGATTACCGGCGGACTGGGGAACAGCGCCCCCACCAATATTGAAGTGCATGACGGCGCCCCCGACGGGCCGCTGCTGGCCACCCTCGCTTTCGCCTCCACCGGCGGCTGGCACAACTTCCAGACCCGGACCTTCCCGCTGGAGGGGCTGACCGGAGCATATGACCTGTATTTCGTCTTCAAAAGCGGTTTCGTGTTCAACGGATTCGTGTTCGACCCCACCGACCCGCCGGAGGAGGAACAGGAATATGCCTTTATCCTCGGCGACGTCAACGGCAGCGGCGACGTCAGCATAACCGACGCCCGGTTAGTGTTGCAGCACCTCGTCGGCAAGGCCGCGCTGACCAAAGAACAGCAGGACGCCGCCGACGTGGACGGCGACGGCAATGTCACCATCTCCGACGCCCGGCTGATGCTGCAATATTTGGTAGGGAAGATCACGGAATTTCCGCAGGGGACGGCGTAGAGCTCAGTTGCGAATTGTTCTTATATATCCACATATAAGTACCACATGAAAGGCGGACAAACATCATGTTAAAAAGACGGCTGCGTGCTATATTCTGTCTCATTCTGGCGTTCGCGCTATGCGGCGGCGTTTTCAGCGCGGCACCGGTACTGGCACAGGAGGACGACATCTCCTTCACGCCCGGTGACATCAACCAAAACGGCACGGTCGATATCGGCGACGCCCGGATGCTGCTGCAATTTTTAGTCGAAAAAACCGCCCTCACCGACCGGCAGATGATGGCCGCCAATGTGGACGGTCAGGGGATATCCATCTCCTGCGCCCGGCTGATCCTGCAATATTTAGTGGACAAGGGGGGAGGCTTCCCGGACGCCGCATGGCCGTATCCGGTCAACGCGGCGGGCAACACGGCGGGGAATATTGCCAATAGCGGATTTGCTGCAATTCAGGGGGATTGGATTTATTATATCACCGGTTATAACGATGACGACGGCATATACCGCATCAAAACCGACGACAGCGGTAAAGAAAAAATCTCCGACGATCAGGCATCTTTCCTTAATGTCGTCGGCGAATGGCTTTATTTCCGCAGCTGGGGCGATGAATTTGCCGGTTTATGCCGCATGAAAACCGACGGCAGCGGAAAGGAACGGTTAAGCGATGATCCGGCAATGAATATTGTGGTTACCGGCGGCTGGATTTATTATATTAACGGCAGTGGTTTTGGTTTATATCGTATGAAGACAGACGGCGGCGGTCGGAAAAGACTGAGCGCCCGACAGGTATTTGATTTTAGCATTGCCGGCGGCTGGATATATTTTAATAATCAAGCTGACCATAATAAATTATATCGTATGAAAACCGATGGCAGCGGCAGTGAAAAATTATGCGACGATGAGCCGATGAAAATCCATGCTTTTGATGATTGGATTTATTATGAAAATTGGAATGACGATAAAAACATTTATCGGATAAAACCCGACGGGTCCGGCAGGCAAATGATAAGCGATGAATTGGCTTTCCAATGCAATGTTACCGGCGACCGGATTTATTATTCCGGCGTTAATGGTATATATCGCATGAAAACCGACGGAACCGGCCGACAACAGTTATGCGGCGGTGATAGCGATATGCTCAATGTGGTCGGCGATTGGATATATTATTATGCCCGGGATGTTATTTATGAAGGTGATGAATTTGTTGATATTCTATATTATGACTGCCGCATCAAAACCGACGGAACCGAATGGCAAATAGTGGATTAGCAGATCTTTTGGCGAATATAGACAAATACATATCGAATATCGTCAAAAATATTTTTATGCTGGTCAATTGCAATTCCCGCCGCGGGGGAGTAAAATAAGAAAGCAAAAATTTATTTAACATAACAGGAGGAAAATACCATGATCTGTCACATTCTCAAGGACGCCGACGCGATCGGCAAAGCCGCCGCCTCTCTTTTCGTCAGCCAGACGCTGCGCAAGCCCGACAGCGTGCTGGGCTTCGCCACCGGCTCCAGCCCGATTCCGACCTATCAGGGCATGATCGACGCCTATAAGGCCGGTATCGTGGATTTTGCCGGCGTCACCACCTTCAACCTCGACGAATACTGCGGGCTGGCCCCCGACCATGACCAGGGCTACCGGTATTTCATGATGCAAAACCTGTTCGATCACCTCAACGTCCCCCATGACCGCATCCATGTCCCCAACGGGCTGGCGGCGGATTTCGACGCCGAGGGCGTCGCCTATGACGCGGCCATCGACGCCGCCGGCGGTATCGACCTGCAGATCCTCGGCATCGGCCACAACGGCCATATCGGCTTCAACGAGCCCTGCGACGTCTTCCCGCAGATCACCCACAAGGTGACGCTGACCGAGAGCACCATCGAGGCCAACAAGCGCTTCTTCGCCTCCGCCGACGAGGTGCCGCGCTACGCCGTGTCGATGGGCATCGGCACCATCCTGAAGGTCCGCTCCATCGTATTGGTGGCCACCGGCAAGGGCAAGGCCGAAGCGGTGAAAAAGATGATAAAAGACGATCCGTCCCCCTTCTGCCCCGCCTCGGCGCTGCAATTCCACCCGGATGTCACGGTGCTGTTAGACGCGGACGCGGCGAGCCTGCTGTAAATTCGGAATTATGAATGCGGAATTACCAAGTAATTAAATTTTTCTTGCTCAAAGGCGGTATGCTGTGGTATACTGCCTTTGATGTATTTATGGAAAGGGGAATGTATACCCATGACCGACATCATCCAAAACCGGCGCAGTATCCGCCGGTTCCAGCCAGACAAACCGGTCACCCGTGAACAGTTAGACCAACTGCTGACCGCCGCCATGCTGGCGCCGTCGGCCTGCAATTCCCGCCCGTGGGAGTTTATCGCGGTCACCGACCGGGCGCTGTTGGATAAGATCGCGGCAATCCATCCCAACGCCAAGATGTGCGCGACGGCAACCGCCGCCATCATCGTGGTCGCGCTGCCGCAGCAGGGGCGGCCGGAGGGATATTTTCCCCAGGACTGCGGCGCGGCAACCCAGAATATCCTGCTGCAAGCGGCAGCGCTGGGTCTGGGCACCTGCTGGTGCGGCGTCTATCCCAGAACTGACCGGATGGCGTCGATCGCGGAGCTGTTCAGCATCACCGCGCCCAAAATCCCGTTTTGCGTCATCGCGGTCGGCCTGCCGGATGAAGCGCCGGAGCGGCGGGGGTTTTTTGAGACGGGGAAGGTGACGTATTTGTAAAAAGCAGAGGGAATATGAAAAGGTACACGTGGGAATACGACGGCGAGATCCATTCTTTTTTTGAAAAATTGTGCGACGCCACTTATCCGTGCAAATTGTTTATCGATTATGCGGATGAATGCTGTGTGTTGCGTAGAAAATCAAAAAATCGGTTTATGCTGTATTATCACCGACCGCATATCCGCAATTCATTTATCCGCGTTTTATTCGCAAAAGCAGAACAGACGCCGACCGGGGTCAGCATTACGGCGACCCTGCGGATGTTTTTACCTGTGTATATCTTTTTGACTGTCTGGTTTTCAGGTGTGCTCTTTGGGTTTATAACATCACTTTTAGCATCGGAACTTCTTGGGATAATCATTACGGGGTTGATGCTGACAACAGGGATATTGCTGACTAAATTGGCGAAAGGAAAACCCGAACGGGTGTTGTCGTTGATGGATGATATATGTAAAATATAAAGGGATGAAAAAGGATGGGAATATATGGGGATGAATAAAAAACTTGTAATCACTGCCGTGTTGCTGCTTGCTTTTCTTGTCTTATTATTCCCGATTCCTTTTGAGAATTTTGAAAACGGCGAGAGCAATGGAATGTTCAAGGCAATAGCATATACGGTATATCGCTACAACTATAAAAGCAGCACAGGACCGGACGGCAAAGATGGATATATTCAAGGAACGCAGGTATTCATTTTTGGCAAAAAAATTTATGATAACACAATATTTACAGCGAGTAATTAAAATGCCATGATACATAAAGCCATCGAATAATTATCAATTTCCCATTTTCAATTTTCAATTATATATCCGCGGCCATGGCGGAACTGGCAGACGCGCCGGATTTAGGTTCCGGTCCGAAAGGGTGCAGGTTCGATTCCTGTTGGCCGCAGTCAATATTTTTTCCCATTTTTGAGGAACATACAAATGGACGAGCTCAAAATCGAAGCGGGTGAATCCTCCCCGGAAAAACCGAAAAAGCGCTTCAAACGGCTCAAACGGCTGCTGCTGGCCGCCGGGATATCTGCCGTACTGTGCGTCTCGGCGTTTTTCCTCATCCAGCTGTATATCGTCGGGTCCGCAAAGCCCTACCTCCTCGGCGGGGCCGAAGACGCGCCGGTCTGCGACGCGGTGATGGTGCTGGGCGCCTTCGTCTACAGCGACGGCACCCCCACCACCATTGTCCGGGACCGGTTGGAATACGGCTATGAGCTGTATGCCGCGGGCAAGGCGAAGAAGATCTTAGTCAGCGGTGACCACGCGCAAGAGGATTACGACGAGGTCAACGCGATGCGGCAGTATCTGTTGGACAAAGGGGTGCCCTCAGAGGATATCTTCATGGACCACGCCGGCTTCAACAC
>WRDE01000013.1 GCA_009783605.1 Oscillospiraceae bacterium | reverse complement strand
TATCCGTACGGAAAAGACCCGCGCGACGCGAATATAAGAATCGCGCCGACGTTCCCAAGCGTCGCAGAGCTTGAACAGGCTGCGGACGCGCTGTGTGTATGCGTGAAGTTAGCTTATTTGGAAAAATTAATAAATTAAAAATAAAACCAGACCGGACGACACCATTGACCCGCCTTTTGTTACTTATATTTGGTATACCTGTTTTTTTATTGTTTATATTAAAAATTCAGGTATTGCCAAAACGGTATGTTTGGTGGTATACTGGGTGGTGTAATAAAATTATACTATAGATTAAATGTGAAAACGCTCCTCTTGGATATTTTCGCGGAAGGGGATTATTTATGAAATATAAAAATTTGATACAGCCGGCCGGCAGGTCCGGACTGTTCCGGCGTGCCCGCTGGCTGCCGGCATTCGCCGCGCTGCTGCTGACCCTGGCATTGGTTCTGTCCGCCGCCGGCTGCAACGATATTTCCAGCGGATCCTCCATCCCTTCCCGGCCGGATCCATCCCAATCCGGCAGCGGCCCGGTTTCCACCCGACCGGATGAGACCGGCGGCAGCTCCGCGTCCACAAAATCCGGCGGCTCCTCGGCCGACCCGTCGGCCGATTCATCCGATACCACTGCCGATGAAACCGACGCCACTTCGGATGAATCTGCCGGTACCGCCGATCCGACGGCGGTCAGCGGCGAAGGATCTCAGACAGCTGTCTCGGCGGCCTCGGCTCCGCCGCCGGCTTCTACCACCAAACCCCCGGTGGTTGCCACCACCACTAAGGCGCCGACTTCACCGCCTGCCACCACCACAAAACCACCGCCGCCCCCGGCCACTACAAAGCCGCCTGCGCCCACCACACCGCCGCCCACACAGCCCCCCGCGCCCGCTGTCAACCGGACTCAGGTATTGGTGCCGACCAACCCGGGGATCCTGACCGAGAGCAACGCCTCCTGTGTGCTTGATATGTCCAACGCCTCCGAAGGATATGTCATGATCACCTACACCGGTTCCCGCGCGAAAGTGGCGATCCAGATCACCAAAGCCGGCAGCGATCCCTATACCTATTACAGTACGCCAAATAAGATAGAAACCATCCCGCTGACACAGGGAAGCGGCTCCTATAAGGTATCCATATTGGAAAATGTCACCGGCAACACCTATTCCAATGTGCTGACCACCAACATATCGGCGAATATCGGCAACGCCCTGCGGCCTTTCCTCTACCCCAGCCAGTATGTCAATTTCAATGCCTCCACCCAGGCGGTCAGAAAAGGGACCGAGCTGGCCGCCGGCAACGCCAGCGATCTGAAGATTCTGGAAAACATCTACAACTTCATCACCGGCAATATCACCTATGATTATAACAAAGCCGCTTCGGTCCAGTCGGGATATCTCCCGAACCCGGACAACACCCTCAGTACCAAAACGGGCATTTGCTTCGATTACGCGGTGCTGATGTGTACCATGCTCCGCACCCAAGGCATCCCCGCCCGGTTGGAGATCGGCTATGTCGGCGGCGCCACCTACCACGCCTGGCTCAGCGTCTATACCGCCGAAAAGGGCTGGATCAACAGCATGATCCAGTTCAACAGCGCCGATTGGCTGCGGATGGATCCCACCTATGCCGCCGGCGACAAGAGCGCCAGTATGGCCAGCTATATCGGGAATAACGCCAATTATAAGATTAAGTACATGTATTAGTGATTAGTGGACAGTGATTAGTGATTAGAAATTACATAAACAAACAGAATTCCCGGTCGAAACCGGGAATTTTTTCGTATGCTCGCCGTCTGTCACGCAAATATCCGCTTGTCCGCCCCGGTGCGTTTGAGTGCCGTATACAGGACCAGCCCACCTATGGTGCACATCGCGAACTGGGTCAGGGCTACCTCGCCGATCCAGCCCCACAGCGGCCCTCCAAAGGCAAAATACAGCTCGGGGCCGATCACAAACGCATTGACCGCTACCGGCGGCAGCGTCGCGATGACCGGCAGACTGAGGATAAACCGCCAGCCGTGCGGTTCGGTGGTCAGCCGCCAATTCCGCAGCCGCCATGTCAGCACCGCAGCAACCAGCGTCGCCAGCGTCCCCACCAACAGATCCCAGGGGCCAAGCGGGTTGGTGTGGGTAAAAAGCCCGTACAGATTGCTGAGAAAGCACCCCACCGCCAGCCCGGGGATGGCCGAAGCCGGCGCAAAAACCGGCAGGATGGTCAACGCTTCGGCCAGCCGGAACTGGACCGGCCCGAAGCTGACATTGGCAAGGACAATGCAGAGGGTTGTGTACATAGCGGCGATCAGCGCCGCCTCCGCCAGCCGGCGGGGTGGATAGTTGTTTTTCATGATTTTTTCTCCCGTAGTTTTGATTTAGCGGGTTTTTCCGCAGAAAAGTTCTTCCGCAGAAAACCCGCCGGTCAGGATGGTTTCGAACTGACCATAGACTCACCCATACACAAGAAATTATTACCGTTTTGCGAAACGGTAATAATTTTTGTTCTGCGCTGTAACACAATGACAGCGAGAACGGCAGATACATACAGATGAGCGCCGATATGATAGCATACCGGCACCCGTTTTGTCAAATGGATATTTTCGTTCCCGCTGTCCATGCGTTAAAACGCAGACAAACGCCGCCATATCAATTAATCTGCATAACTCATTTATAGCGGCGTTTGTGCATAGGTGAGTCCACTAACCAACACATTTCAAAACGCCTGCGGGCGTTTTTACTTCGTTTTAACACAATCAAGCAAACCAATCAGACGCTATTACCGTTCCCGCATTCTGTGCGTTAAAGCGAAGACAAACGCCGCCATATCAACTAATTCCCATAACATTATTTATAGCGGCGTTTGTGAATGGGTGAGTCTATAGCATCCTTGTCTCATTAATAACCAATTCAAACTTCTTGCCCAAAAATTCCGCCGCGCACCGGCAGAGCTGCATCCGGCCGAGGAAAATCTCAAAATAATCCATCACCGCGCAGATTTCGGTGTCGATCTGGATGGCCAGCGACAGGATCTCCTCCCGTACCGTCAGCTCGGCGGCGACGGCGGCGTAGTTGACCCGGTCGTGGATGTCGAATTCCTCCTGGTCCTTCTCCCGGACCCGGGAACGGCGCACATCGCTCTTGTCGGCGAGGATCACCGCGGCGGTGACCGGCGTGACCGCCGCCGCGGCCTGCTCGTCGTGGTTGCCGATGGCGGCGGCCACCGCCGCCGTCTCCTCCGGCGGCATCCCCAGCCGGTTCAGGATTTCGGCGGCCAGCAGCGCGCCGGAGATGGCGTGGCTGACCCGGTTGATCCCGTTGCCGATATCGTGGAGGAACCCGGCGATCCGGGCCAGCTCACAGTCCCGCTCGGGGTACCCCAGCGTCTTCAGCAGCCCGGCGGCGGTTTCGGCGGTCCGTTCGGCATGGGGTGTCCCGTGCTCGGTATAATTCATCACACCCAGCGCCGCGTCGCTGGCGGCGATCCAGGCCTGCACCGTCCGGTCACGGCGGATATCGCCGAGTGTCAATATGTTATCTATCATACATTCACCTTTGTTTAATCAAAATTTTCCATTTAATACTACCACAAAATCGTGGTTTTTGCATTATGTTATTTTAAAAATTGTAAAATTCTTTCGATTGCTGTATAATTGGCAGTATATTTTATAGGGAGCGCGACAAGATGACCTACACTATCCGCCAGGCCGCCCCATCTGACATCCGCCCCGCTCTGGATCTCGCCATGCGGGTGTTTATGGAATTTGAGGCGCCGGTTTACGGACCCGAAGCGCCCGGAAATTTCATGCGGGATGTGGTGACCAATGAGCCATTCATCAAAAACTGCGCCCGGGGGACATGTCTGCTGTTCGTGGCGTTAGACTGCAGCCGGATCGTCGGCGTCATCGGCGAACGGCACAGCGGGGAGGACGGGCATATCTGTATCCTGTTCGTCGACCGCGCCTGTCATCGTCAGGGTATCGCCGCCGCGCTGACCGAACGAATGGTCTGTGCGCTGAAACTGCGGGGACATGATACTGTCACCGTCAATTCCTCCCCCTATGCCCTGCCCTTCTACCGGTGTTTCGGATTTACCGAGACCGGTCCGGAGCAAAAATTGGACGGATTTATCTTCACCCCGATGACGTATACGCCGGGCGAGATCTGGGATGTCTATGACCGGGACCGCAACAAAACCGGCCGGTATACCGAACGCGGCCGGCCGATGGCGACGGGGGATTACCATATCGTAGTGCATGTCTGGAAGCGCAATAAAAGGGGCGAATGGCTGATCGACAAGCGTACACCGCGCCGTCAAAATGACCGCTGGGGCGGACTGTGGGAAACCACCGGCGGCTCGGCGCTGGCTGGTGATGACAGCCTGGCCGCCGCGCTGCGGGAAACCAAAGAAGAACTTGGAATCACATTAAAACCGCGCAAGGGGCTGCTGTTCCGCTCGGACGCCCGGGAAATTGAGGGGCATACCTGGTTCCAGGACGCGTGGGTGTTCGCTTGCGACGGCCCCGCCGAAGCAGTCACCTTCCAGCCGGGCGAAACCTGCGACGCCATGTGGGTGAGCTCCGCAAAGCTCCGGGAGATGATGGCGGCGGGGGAATTGCTCGGGTATGATGTGTATCCCTATTTTGACGAATTGCTGGAGGCGTATCCGTGAGTTTTGATTTTACGCCATACAATCGTATCATGCTGGTCGGCAGCGGCGGCAGCGGCAAGAGCTGGCTGTCCAAGCGGATCGCCGGGCTGACCGGCTATCCGTTATTCCACCTCGATAAAGAACACTGGCAGCCGGGCTGGGTCATGCCGCCCCGGGAGGAGAAAATCGCCAGACAGCGGGAACTGATGCGGGGCGAGCGGTGGATTATCGACGGCAACTACAGCAGCACAATGGAGCCGCGGTTCGCCGCCGCCGATCTGGTGATTTTTCTGGATATCAGCCGGTTTGTCTGCCTCATCTCGGCGGCAGGGCGCACCGGCAAAACGCGTTCCGACCTGCCGGAGTATCTGGAGGAACCGAAAATTTTCAGCAGGGAATTTTGGGGATTTTGCAGATGGATCTGGTCCTATCCCAAAACCGGGCGGAAAACCGTGATGGAGCTGCGCGCAAAATATCCCGAAAAGGCGTTTTTACATATCAAAAGCCGGCGGCAGGTCAAGAAAATGATGAAGGAGCAATCCATATGAAATTACTGCTCATTGACGGCTCCAATCTGCTGTGCCAGATGTTTTTCGGGATGCCGGCGCGGATCACCGGCAGCCACGGCCGGGCGATCCACGGCACGCTGGGCTTTGTCGGCACGCTGATCCGGATGATCCGGATGACCGCGCCCACCCATATCGCCGTGCTGTTCGACGGCGAGCACGACAATCCCCGGTCCGCGCTGTCGGCGGAATACAAAGCCAACCGCACCGGCTATGCCGATACCCCCGACGCGGAAAACCCCTTCACACAGCTCCCGGATATTTATGCGGCGCTGGATTTTATGGATATTCCCCATACGGAAATTGACGTCGTGGAAGGCGACGATGTGATCGCGGCCTACGCGCTGACATATGGCGGCGGCATAGAGATCGTGATAGCATCCCTTGACAGCGACTTTTTTCAGCTGATCACCGGCAATGTGACCGTCCTGCGCTACCGCGGGGATAAGACCGTCATCTGCGACAGCGGCTGGATTCAGGAAAAATACGGGATCCCGCCAACCCTTTACGCGGATCTCAAGTCGCTGACCGGCGACGCCTCGGACAATATCCGGGGCGCGGAGGGGATCGGCCCGAAAACCGCGGCGGCGCTGCTCCGCCAGTTCGGCAGTCTGCAGGCGGTGCTCGAAAAAGCGGATGACATCACCAAACCAGCCATCCGCGAATCGGTCCGGCGCAACACCGCACGCCTGCAGAACAATTACCGCCTGATCAAATTGGATGACCGGGCGGCAATGCCATTCTCATTAGACGCGCTGCGCTACACCTACAGCGGCGTCACCACAAATGAGGTGTTGAAGGGGATAGGGGTCAGGGAATAGTGGATAGTGATTAGTTATTAGTTATTAGAAATATCGCACTAACGAGATCACTTTGCCGAGAATCAATACTTCGTCCACTATGATTGGCTCGAAGGCGTCGTTTTCTGGCTGGAGGCGGAAATGTGCGTTTTCTTTGTAAAACCGCTTGACCGTCGCCTCATCCCCCACCAATGCCACCACGATATCCCCGTTGTCGGCGTAGTCGCACTGGCGCACGATCACCACGTCGTTGTCCAAGATCCCGGCGTTGATCATTGATGTGCCGGTCACCCGGAGGGCGAACAGCTCCTTGGTATCGTAGCTGCCGGAATAGGGCACATAATCCTCCACCTGCTCCACGGCGAGGATCGGCTGGCCGGCGGTGACCCGGCCGATCAGCGGCACCTTGCCGGGAACTGACACCGCCTGGGGGCGGGAACCCACCACCTTGATCGCGCGGTTCAGCCCGCTCTGGCGGGAGATATACCCCTCGTCCTCCAGCATCCGCAGGTAGGCGTGGGCGGTGGAGGTGGATTTGATGCCCGCGGCGGCGCAGATCTCCCGCACCGACGGCGGCAGCCCGTCCTGCGCCCGCTCCCGCAGATAATCCAGAACTAACTGTTGTTTTTTGGTCAATGCCATCGTATAATACCGTCCTTTCACAGCGTTTTTCGGTGGACACCGGCGTCCACACATATGTTCTTGACGGTAGTATAACACAGTTTGGTTTAAAATGCAAACATTTGTTTGAAAAATTTAAAAATATTTTTTTGAGGACATCAAATACGCTCCCCCGCTTGCACTCTTTCACTCTTGCAAAATCCCCGCCACCAGTATATACTATCACAAACACATACAGGAGGTCCCCAGCATGGACAATCCAATCCCAAACTCCTCACTTCCTCACTTCTCACTTCTCACTCCTCACTCCTCACTCCTCACCGACTTCTACGAGCTGACCATGACCAACGGGTTTTTGCGCGAGGGGCGCGGCGATACCGTCGTCTGCTTTGATATGTTTTTCCGGCGGGTGCCGGATGGCGGCGGCATGGCCATTATGGCCGGGGTGGAGCAGCTGATCGCCTATCTGCAAAATCTGCGTTTTTCGGCGGAGGACATCGCTTTCCTGCGGGAGAAGCGGCTGTTTGCCGAGGACTTTCTGGCTTATCTCTCCGATTTCCGGTTCACCTGCGACGTCTGGGCTATCCCGGAAGGGACGCCGGTTTTTCCCCATGAGCCGGTGGTCACCGTCCGCGGGCCGGTGATCCAGGCGCAGTTTATTGAGACGATGGTGCTGCTGTCGATCAATCACCAGTCGCTGATCGCCACCAAAGCCAACCGGATGGTCCGCGCGGCAGACGGGCGGGACATAATCGAATTCGGCGCCCGGCGGGCGCAGGGATATGACGGCGCACTCTACGGCGCCCGGGCCGCGTATATCGGCGGGGTGGCCGGCAGCTCCTGCACGCTGGCCGCCCGGGAATTCGGCATTCCGGTGATGGGGACGATGGCCCACAGCTGGGTGCAGCTGTTCGACAGCGAATACGCGGCCTTTGCCGCCTATGCCCGGCAGTATCCCGACAGCTGCACCCTGTTGGTGGACACCTACAACACCCTATCCTCCGGCGTCCCCAACGCCATCCGGGTGTTCAACGAGGTGGTGGTCCCCGCCGGGTTCCGTCCCGCCGGGATCCGCATTGATTCCGGCGATATCACCTATCTGAGCCTGCGGGCGCGCAGGCAGTTGGATGCGGCGGGGTTCCCCGACTGCCCGATTATCGCCTCCAACTCGTTAGACGAATACATCATCCGGGACATGATCAGCCAGAAGGCGGCGGTGGACAGCTTCGGGGTCGGCGAACGGCTGATCACGGCGGCCTCCGACCCGGTTTTCGGCGGGGTCTATAAGCTGGCCGCCGTCGAAGCCGACGGGGTGATGGTCCCCCGGATCAAGATCAGCGAAAACGTGGCCAAGATCACCAATCCCTGCTTCAAAAAGCCCTGGCGGCTGTTCGACCGGGACACCGGCAAGGCTATCGCCGACGTCATCACCCTCCATGACGAGGTCATCGACGACAGCGCCCCCTATGTGATCTTTGACCCCGATCACATCTGGAAGCGCAAAACGGTGGAGAATTTCACCGCCGTACCGCTGCAAAAGCAGCTCTTCGACCGCGGAACATGCGTCTATCCCCCGCCGCCGCTGAGCGAGATCCGGGATTATTGCGCGCGGCAGGTGGGAACCATGTGGGACGAGGTACTGCGGTTCGAGAATCCCCATAAATATTATGTGGACCTGTCTCAGAAGCTGTGGGACGAAAAGCAGCGGCTGCTGTCGGGTAATTATAAATAAAATCTAATTTTTCCTTTTCGTAATCATACCATTCCCGCGGCGTAATGTCATGGGATACGCGCCATAAGAGCGATCCTTTCGGATCATAGCCGCTGTAAACGATTTCCGAAGCAAACCATATATTGCTGCACTCCGGAGGGGTGGGCAACTGCCTTATCTTTTTTATCGAAACAATGATAAACCCCTCTTCGGTTTCCACTATCCGCTCCGCCTCGCCCGCGTCAAAATCGACCGAAAGCCTGATATCTGAATCATTATAGAAACGGAGCGTATTCTCTACCTGCAGTACCTGCCCCCATGAGCTGCTGCCGACGATGTGCGCCGCGTCCAGCTTATCCGCTATCGGTTGGGTGAATACCGCATGGCCCTCGTAGTCGAGCTTATAATAATTGCCCCACATATCTAACAGATATATCGCGTCATCCGCCGCAAGAAGGGAATCGGTCGACAAATATTTATCGGCCTGCTTATGCCATATGATTTCTAACGCATCATCCATCAACGCGATAACACTGACGGCGTATCCGTCGGGAGACGCGGCAAAGGTTCCATCCCGGGACTGGGTATTTATCACCGTGACCAAACCTCTTCCGCTGATATATTGCGCATCGTAAACACTGTCAAAATCAGCGCCGCCGTATATGGCCTTGTTCAGTAATTCGCCTTCGGGCGAAAATAAAAACAAATAGATATCCTCCTGCCCGCCCTCCGGCGGGTTGGTATACCGACCCGCATATCCGACGGTTACGATATTCCCCGAATCGGTCTGAAAAATATACCTGACGACCGGATCGGTGTAGTTTTCATAGGCATATTGCCAGAGAAGCTCGCCGTCTTTATCGCATTTCGCCAGCACCGTATCGGTTATCATCCAGGTGCCGTCCGGCTTGCTAAAATTAGAAACATCATAGCTGAACATAAACGAACCGTCCGCGAGGGGTTCAATCTGGATATGGGAATACAAATTACCGTAAAAAAACGGATATTTTTTTCTCCAGAGCAGCTTCCCGTCGCTGCTGTATTTTTCAATCGCCTGATTCGCCCGGAGATAGCCGTCCGGCAGCACCGCCGCATACCGCAGCAGCTGTTCGGTCAACACGCTGCCGCTAACCATATCCTGTGTAATCGGTATCTTTTCTGCCGGATCGGATACAGGGCTATCGCCGCATGAAACCAAAAACAGGCAGATCAAAGCCCCCGCCATAACAAGTATCTTCTTCACCGCAATAACCTCCCATATATTTTTATAGAACAACAATACACTATCACAGTAGTTTGGATTTGTCAATACATTTAAATCGCCAACAAAAAAAGGACGGGCACCGTCGCACACAAAGCGACAAGTACCCGCCCTTTTCATTAGTTACCTTAATTTGCAATTTGCAATTTGCAATTTACAATTTGCCATTACCGAAGTCTCACATTCATCGGCACATACATCATATCGTCCCCCCGGCAGATCTGGATGGTCAGGTTGCCGTTGCGGGTCCGCAGCTCGTCGATCATCGCCTTTTCGTTGGCGTCCCTGTTCAATGTGACGTCATAGATCAGCTCATAAAACGACCCCAGCTCGATGGTGCCTACCCGCACCAAGTCGGCGCGGCTGGTATATTCCTTGAGCACCTCATCGAAGGAGGATTCCCAATTCAGGTTTTCCGGCACCTGGATCCGGACGCGGCAACGGGCGCGGTTGCGTCCGTGCAGCTTTTTGACCGCCCAGACCACCACGGTATACAGCACAAACAGCAGCGTTATCCCGGTGGCGAACAGCATCATCTTCAACCCGGCCGCCATACCGATCGCCAGCGAAAAGAGCACCGGGACCAGGTCGCCGGGATCCATCTGGACGCTCCTAAATCGGACCAGCGCGAACAGGCCGCTGAAGGTGAAGACCCGCAAGATCTTATCCGCGACAAGCAGCACCAAAATATTACAGACAACCGGAAGGATGGCGATGGTCATCATAAAATTCAGCGAAACCGCTTCATCCCGCCGGGTGAAATAGTGGACAACAGCGATAATACCGCCCAATATAAAGGTGAGCACCGCTGTGATCATCATCACATAAAACAGATTTTCAGTAGCGGTGGACTGGGCGCCGAATTTGGGGGACGGATCGACGGAGAATAGCTCTTCCAGAATTTTAAAGAACATTGGGGGACATCCTTCCTTCTTATGTTTAGGGTATAGGGATCAGGGAATAGGCGTGAGGAATTAGGAGTTAGAAATACTTATTTGTGTATGTATTTATCCGGCGGCAATGGCGACGGCTTTATCGGGGATGAATTCGCCGTATCCGGGCTGGGCGTGCAGCGCCCGGCGGTATTCGCTGCCGATTTTGGAATAGGGGGTGATCCGCAGATCCAGTTCGGACAGAATCCGGGTCAGCCAGACCGGCATCGCGTGGGCGACCTTAATTTCCATGATGCCCCTGTCCGGTGGCAGAAACAGGGTACCGCGGGAACCGGATTCAAAATCCAGCCGGGTCCGCCGGGCCCGCAGGTTGGAATCGAAGGTGATCCGCAGCTCGGACGCGGGATCATAATAGGCCGCCCGGTCATAACAGATCATCACCTTGGGATAGGCGGGGCGGATATCGAGAATCCGGGCGATTTCGGCATATATCTGCCGGTCATTCGGCTGATACGGACTGTCCGCCGCAAGGCCCTCCCGGGCGGTAAGATAGCCGGGTATCTGACGGGACCGGATAAAGGCTTCGGCCTCCTCCATCGTCACCGCCACCCGGCGTTTGTTGCCCAGCTCGTCGCATTTTTTCTTGATTTCAAAATAGATCGGCGAAAAACTGCCGGGGTCCCCGTAACAGCGGAGCCGCAGCTTTTCCTTATACCGCGGTTTCCGCAGCGAGTTGCGGATAAACCAGTCGTCGTCGGTATCGAGATAGAGGTTGTTGACCGTATACCGGGCGTCCGCGTCGCCGAAACGGTCGGCCACCAACCGGGATTCTAACCGTCCCAGCACCCGTTGAAATACCGCCGTGTCCAACAGATATTTTTTCTCATACCGGTTGAATATCTGCAATATTTCGGTTTTTTGTTCGGCCGTCTGCAACACAGGACCTCTTTTCCTTAGTAAATAGTGATTAGTGATTAGTGGCGCGGCCTTTAGTTGAAGTGCCACTCCGAATTCTAAGCTCTAAATGAACACTGATTAAATGATGAAACCGTAGGGGCAGGCCTTGTGTCTGCCCGGAAACATAGATATAATGCGGGTCAATTGGGCAGACACAAGGCCTGCCCCTACGAAAATCGATTAAATCAGTGGTTACCTAAGGCTAAATGCCTTTATAGAAATTATCCAGCGCGATGATCCGCTTGTCTAAATAATCTCTGAGATAGTCCAATTGCTTTTCATAGGTATTGTACGCGGTAATCGAAGGGGGATTGTCGCCGATGGCCTGGCCGAGGACATTCCATTTTGTGAAGTTGCAGTCGGCCGACAACGCCGCCATTTTTGACGCGGTATCGAGCCGGCCGCCGATCCCCTGGGCGATCGGCTTCAGACGCGCCCATTCCTCCTTCAGCATCGCCCGGCCCTCCGCCGTCTTGAAGATATAGGAGAACCAGCCCTGGGCGTTGGTATAGAGCGGAATCGCGCCTGAGTCGGTGTTGCGTTTGCTGTTGCCGGCGGTGATATCGAAATTCCACAGCGGCCCCATCGTCAGCTTGCCGCCGACGTCGAGATACATATAGCAGTTGGTCCCCATCGCCGCTTCGGGGTTGTTCATCAGCTCCTGGATTAGATACCACCGCACAAAGCTCCGCATATCGATATACTTGTTGATCTCGGTGGCGTTGCCGGCTTTCAGCGCGTTCATCGCGCCTTCTAATGCGCTGTGGATATAGCCGATATGGTCGCTGGTCATATATTTCGCCTGCGGGCGCTGGATGATGGCGTAGTCGTTGCCGAAAGTGGTGAAGTTGATATAAATTTCGTCGTATACCGGGTCATAGACGCCTTTGCCCCGCTGAACCCACTTATTCTTGCTGTCCAACGATCCGATATACTTGTCAAATTCCACGATATAGCTGCATTTATCCGGCTTGGCGCCGTTGACATAGTCGGTGATATTGACCCGGCCCTCCTCGGTCTGCACCGATTCGGCCAGCATATAGGTCCCCTGATAGGTTCCGTTGAGCCAGAAATCCACCGGGAAAACGCCCATCGTGTATTCCATCCCCAACGCGGCGGACAGCTGGGAAGCGGTATAGCTGCGCAGCAGGGATTTGTCCTGATGCACCGCCTGCAGCGCCCAGTGGCGGGACGGAATCCGGCCGAACACCGGCTGCTTGACGTCAAAGTGCATGGTATAGCCTTTTTTGTCAAACTCCCAGCTGGTGGAGCCGCGGCCCCGGGCCTGCCCGGTCGCTTTGATGTTGGTCGACTGGGCATACGGGCAGACCGATTTGTCGCCGCCGCCCACATACAGGCTGGCGCTCACATAGGTGCCGGTATTGTTGATGGCGGCAAAATTGGTGGTGGTCACCGCCACCGACGGCAGACCGGTCTTCAGCATCTCCACCTTCAGCGTCATGGTCCGGGTGCTGCCGTCTTTGGCGTACAGCGTCAATGTCACCGGCGCGGCCAGGTTGAGGATCGACTGCTGGGATTTGATCTCAACGCCGGCGGCGGTAACCTTATCGCCGTAATAGGTAAAATTCGGCTTGATTTTGGTGAGATCCGCGCCGGCCGGCAGCACCGCCGAGATGGTGCTGCTGTCCATATAACAATTCACATTGAACGGCAACCCGGTATTGTCGTTGGTGGTGATCAAAAACCGCCCGAACTGCTTGGTATCCGGCTGTACCGTCACCGTGTTGTCCCCGACCTGATTCAGCGCCCAGAAGGGTTTACCCGCCTGCGCCGTATGCGGATACGTGCCGGTATATTTCGGCAGCCCGGGATTTGGCGGGTTGGTGGCCGTGGTCGTGGTCCCGCCTGTCGTGGTCCGGGTGGTAGTGGTGGTCCGGGTAGTACGGGTGGTACTTGCCCGGGTGCTGGTGGTCGGCGGTTCTGTAACAACAACCGTACGGGAAGTGCTGCCGCCGGTGATGACACTGATACTGGTGGTCGGCGGTCTGAAGGTGGTCGTTGTGGTCCGCCGGGTGGTGGTCGGCGGTTCTGTAACAACAACCGTGCGGGAGGTGCTGCCGCCGGTGATGACACTGATACTGGTGGTCGGCACTCTGGTGGTGGTAGTCGTCGTGGGGAGGGTAACCACCGATGTATTGCCGGAGGCGTCGGTAACGATACTGGTTTCGGGCGGGGGCGGATCGGTGGGTTCCGCCGAAGGATCCGATGGATCCCCGGAAGCGGACAGATCGGTATCACCGGTCGTAACGCCGCTGCCGTCAGCAGTCCCGTCCGACGGATCCGGACCCGGCGGTTTATCCTGGCAGCCGGAGATGACCAAAACAGCCGTCAGCAGCACCGCCGCCAGCAGGAGAGACAGCAGACGCATATGTACACATGTTTTCTGATTACGCATAATCCGAACCTCATTCATTCTACGATCATAAGCGGATAATAGCAGACTATAACAGTATATCATAGTTTCTCAAAACGTGTCAAGTGCTATATCCGGTTTTTTTCCCATAACCCGCCGGCATTCGACCGCCCATTTTATGGAATTGTAATAATTATTCAAGGGAACAGGAAATAGTGAATAGTGATCAGTGGTCAGTGATTAGTGATTAGTGGTCAGCAACAAAACAGCGGCGAACGCTCCAAACCAAAACTCGCCACTAATCACTATCCACTAATCACTACCCATACCCACTATCCACTAATCACTAAACAAGCTCAGCCGCTTCACGGATCAAATCGGCGATATCCTCCGGGCGAAATTCTCCGCCGTACCAGTGCCGGTGCGCCTGCGCCGCCTGCCAGACTAACATCGGCATCCCGCCGGCGGTTTTCAGCCCTTGCCCGGCGGCCCGGGCCAGCAGCTCGGTCTGCGCCGGATTATATACCGCGTCG
>WRDE01000012.1 GCA_009783605.1 Oscillospiraceae bacterium | reverse complement strand
TAAAAACGTGTCAGCAGGTTGACGATGGTGGTTTTTCCCGCGCCGGTCTCCCCCACCAAGGCGACTTTTTGCCCCGGTTTGACCTGAAAGCTGACGTTGTTGAGGACGTTTACCCCCGGCACATAGGCGAAGGAGACGTTTTGGAACGCCACCGCGCCCTCCGGCACCCCGATATCGACGGCGCCGGGCAGGTCCTCCGGCTCGTCCGCCTCCTCCATCACCTCAAACACCCGCTCGGCGCCGGCCAGCGCCGATTGCAGGTTGTTGAACATCCCGGCGATATTGTTGAGCGGAAAGGCGAACTGCCGGGAATAGGTGCCGAAGCTGGCTACCGTGCCGATCAGGGCGGGGCTGCCGGCCGCCAGCAGCCCGCCGGCAAACATGACGCCGACGTAGCCCAGATTGGTGATGACGTTCATAAACGGCATCAGCAGGCCGGACCAGATCTGGGCCCGGACCGCGTATTCCTTCATCTCCCGGTTGTTTTCCCGGAAGGAATCCACCATTTTGTCCCGCATATCGAAGGCCAGCACCATCCGGCGGCCGGTGATGGATTCCTCGATCAGGCCGTTCAGCCTGCCCAGCTCCCGCTGCTGGCCGGCGAACATCTCCCGGGAACGCCGGGAGATCAGCCGGGTGATCAGCAGCACCAACGGTACCGTGGTCATCGAAACCGCCGTCAGGATCGGGCTGAGGATCAGCATCATGACCAATGAGCCGGCAACCGTGACCGAGGCGCTGATCAGCTCGGTGGTGGATTGGGCGATGGTGCCGCTGATGTTGTCGATGTCGTTGGTCAGGCGGCTCATCAGCTCGCCGTGGGAATGGGTGTCGTGATACATCAGCGGCAGCCGCTGCATCTTGTCGAACAGCGACCCGCGCAGGGTGCGCACGATGCGCTGCGATACCGTATTCATCAGCAGCCCCTGGGTGATGTTCAGCAGCCAGACCGAGACATAGATGGTCAGCACCGCCGCGCCGTATTGATACACCAGCGGCAGGTCCACGCCGCCTTCAACCGTCATGGCGTCGACGCTTTTTCCGATCAGGTAAGGGGCGAACACCCCGATCACCGCGGCGGCGAGCAGCAGCCCGGAGACGGCAAACAGGGCTTTTGCTTCTTTTACATAGAATCTTAACAATTTTACAAAGGTACCCTTGGCGTTTTTGGCCCGCTCCTTCGGCATAAACCGCCCGGGGCCGCCGCCCAATCTGCCCTGCATCCCGATCGGCGGCGCTTCGGACGGTTCGCGCTGGTAATTCCGGTTTTCGGCCATCAGATCGCCTCCCCTTCATATACCCCGATCTGGGAGCGGTAGATATCCCGGTACAGCGCGCAGTCCCGCATCAGATCGCCGTGTGCGCCGTAGCCCGCCACCCGGCCGTTGTCCAATACCAGTACCGCGCCGCAATCCATCACGGTACTGATCCGCTGGGTGATCAGCAGACAGGTCATGCCGGATACATAGTCCGCGATGTTCCGCCGGACCTTCGCCTCGGTGATCGAATCAAGAGCGCTGGTGCAGTCGTCGAGGATCAGGATATCCGGCTTGCGGATCAGGGCGCGGGCGATCGACAGCCGCTGCTTCTGCCCGCCGGACAGGTTGACGCCGCCCTGCCCGAGCATCGTGTCATAACCGTCCTTCATCGCCGTGATAAATTCATCGGCACAGGCCAGTTCGGCCGCCCGGCGCACCTCCCCATCGGTTGCCTCCGGCCGGCCCCACAGGATATTCTCCCGGACGGTGCCGGTAAACAGCGCCGCCGTCTGCGGCACCACGGCGACCGCCGCCCGCAGCTCCTTTTCGGGGATATCGCCGACCGGAACGCCGCTGATTGTTATCCCGCCGGCCGCCGGCGGGTAAAACCGGAGCAGCAGCGCGGCGAGGCTGGTCTTGCCCGAGCCGGTGGAGCCGATCACTCCCACGGTGGTCCCTTTTTCCACCGAAAAGGTCACCGATTCCAGCGCCGGCTGACCGGTCGAGCCGGTATAGATAAATTTTACCCGATCAAATGTCAGCGCCGGCGCGGTTTTTTCCGGGATATACCCGCCGGTTTTTCCGAAATCCAGCTCCCCGGCGTCAAACACCTCGGCGATCCGTTCTCCCGACGCTTTGACCCGCACCACCTGGTTCAGCATATTCGAGATCATGTTGAAGCTCTGGGTGATCTGCTGCATATATATGATAAAGGCCATGATCTGGCCGATCTCCATCTGCCCGTCCGACACCCAGCGGGAGCCGAAGAAGAGGATGGCAGCAATGCCCAGCCCGGCGAATAGCTGCAGGCAGGGGCCGAACACCGCGGTTACCCGCCCGGCTTCGGCGCTGCGCCGCTCTAATGCCCCGTTCACCGCGCCGAACCGCCGCTCCTCCGCGTCAAAGCGGCGGAAGGCTTTTACCAATCGGATGCCGGTCAGGTATTCCCGCATGATGGTGTTTAATTTGTCCAGCGCCTGCTGCATCCGCGCGAACCGGGGATAGGACAGCTTCATGCTGATGACGATCACCGCGAACACGCAAATAACCACCGGGATCACCAAAAATACCGCCCGGACATTCAACGTGGCCGCCAGGATCATCGCTCCGATACACATGACCGGCGCTTTGAAAAAGATCCGCATCATCATGGTGACGAAGTTTTGGATCTGGGTGATGTCGTTGGTCATCCGGGTGATGAGCGAGCCGCCCTCAAACCGGTCGATCTCCCCCACCGGCAGCGACTGGATCTTGGCGAACAGGTCGTCCCGCAGCTCCCGCCCGAAATTCTGCGAAGCGTGGCTGGAGGTGATGTTGCGGGTCAGCGCGAACAGGCTGCCCGCCCCGGCTATCCCGAGCATGATTAGACCGGTGCGGATGACCACCTGCGCGTCTCCTTTCAGCACCCCGCTGTCGATCAGCCCCGACATCAGCTTCGGCTGAAACAGGTCACACAGCGCCTCCAGAGAAACACACAGGACCGAGAGCAGCCCCAGCTTCCAATAGACACGGATATATTTTTTGAAATGTTTCATTTTATTACTCTCCGGTTAGATGTTAGGAAATAGGGTTTAGTAATTATACATTGGCAAAAATGTAAATGCAATAGATCAAAATATAAATATTTCAATCATTCATCCCCCTAACCTGGCCACTAATCACTAATCACTATCCCCTATCCGCTAAATCCTACAAGGAGATCAACCCATGACAAACTATGTCCGCTTTGATAATGTGGTAAAACAGTACCGGATGGGCGATGTGACCATCAACGCGGCTGACGGGATTACCTTTTCAATCGAAAAGGGGGAGTTTGCCGTGGTGGTCGGGCCTTCCGGCGCGGGAAAGAGCACCATTTTGAACATTCTGGGCGGTATGGACAGCTGCGACAGCGGTACCGTCACGGTGGACGGCGCAGAGGTCAGCGCAATGCCGCCCAAGCGGTTGGTGCGCTACCGGCGGCATGATGTGGGGTTTGTGTTCCAGTTTTATAATTTGGTCCAGAACCTGACCGCCCTCGAAAATGTGGAGCTGGCGGCCCAGCTCTGTGAAAATCCGGTTGACGCCCGGAAGGCGCTGGCGGATGTCGGGCTGGCCGACCGGATCGGGAATTTTCCGGCCCAGCTCTCGGGCGGCGAACAGCAGCGGGTATCGGTGGCCCGGGCGCTGGCGAAAAATCCCAAGCTGCTGCTCTGCGACGAGCCGACCGGCGCGCTGGACGACGCCACCGGCCGGGCGGTCTTGGAGCTGCTGCACAGCACCTGCAAAAAAAGCGGCATGACGGTGGTGATCATCACCCACAATACCGCCATCCCCCCGATGGCTGACCGGGTCATCGCCGTCCGCAGCGGCAGGATCAGATCCTGCGTTAAGAATGAGCAGCCGGTGCCGGTGGAGTTGATTGAATGGTAATGACTCACCCATGCACAAACGCCGCTATACATTGAATCCGTAGGGCGGGGGCTCTGCTCCCGCCGCGAGTATAGATAAAATTGATTGGAACGGCGGGAGCAGAGCCCCCGCCCTACGGATTCAGCTCAATTTCGCAAAAAATCCAATAAGCAAAGGAGATGTAAACATGGCAGAAACCTTAGCGCAGGAGCAAGCCAAAACCAAACCGGAATTGGAGGACTTTATTGCTGTGAGTCTCCATGACTATGCGCGGCAAGCCGTGCTTGCGTTTTTGGATTATTGCAGGGCAAAGAAGATTTCATATCGGTGGACTTCGACAAATACCTGGACTTTGAAGGCAAAGGGCAAGAGCCTTGGAGGCATAAGCATTGACGGCGAAAACTGCTGGGCTGTTTGGCTGCACTTAACAGAGCTTCTCCAGTACGACGACTTTATCGTAAAAGAAAATTTGCAGAGCGCCATTTTGAACAGTATAAAGCACTGCACCGGCTGCAATAGCTACTGTGCGCCGGGTTATACCGGAAAAATCCTCGGAAAAGAGCATCGCAGTCTATGCAGAGCTATGTATATAGTGGATAGAAATGATCACTGTATAGATTTCACCAACCCCGATGCCGCGGCAATAGACAGGGCTAAAAGAATCATAGATTTTAGGCTGTCGTTGCCCCACGGAACGGCCAGCCGCCCGGTTTTCGATCCGGTCACCGACGGGCTGACCCGCATTGACAATACGCTGCGGGTGAGCGGCGTGTCGGATTTGCAGGGCAACCCTTTTCGCGGCGCGCCAAATATGAAAATAGATTACCTGTTCGACGGGAAGTATACCAGTTATGCCCGTTTTTGGGCCAATGAAAACTGTTATGATGTTGTGTTCCAATTGGATGAGCCTGTCGAGCTTGTGATGTACAGTTTGGTAACGGGTTTTCAGCTTCAGGTCCCCGATAGTTGGAAGCTGTATGGCGCGGCGTCCAAAGATGGGCCTTGGATGCTGCTTGACGCGCGGGACGAGTTCCCGAAGCCGGTGACGGGCTACACCGAAAAGACGTTTAAAATTGGCACGCCCGGAGCTTATCGGTGTTATCGCTTTACTTTTGAACGGTGTAAGTTTGATTTGTCGCAGGTTCATTTGTATACACGTAATGGAACTAATACATTGTAGCACGATGTTCTCAAAAGGAGGAATCCCATGCGCAGCGCGATGCTGAAGGACCAGATACGGTTGATCCGCCGCTCTCTGCGGCGTTTTTTCGCTATACTGCTGATCGTCGGTCTCGGGGTCGCGTTTTATACCGGGATCCGTTCGGCTTCTCCGGATATGCAGAAAACCTTAGACGCGTATTTTGATGACTGCGGCGCCGCCGATATCAAGCTGATCTCGCCGTTGGGGTTTGATGAATCCGCTGTCGGCGCGGTCCGCGATACCGCCGGCGTTACCGCCGTGCAGCCGGCCTATGCCGTGGACGCGCAGGCGACGGTTGGAGCCAAAGGCGCGTTGATTTCTTTTCAGTCTGTGGAGGCCGACGCATCAATAAACCGGCCGGTTTTGGTGGACGGCCGGTATCCGCTGAAGGAGACCGAATGTCTGCTTGACGAGCATCTTTTTATCTTTGACGGGGTGATGATCGGCGATACCGTGATGATTACGGATGAAGGCGATGATGTGCAGGCATTTTTGAAAAATAAGCGGTTCACCGTCTGCGGCATTGTGCGCAGCGTCGAGTATATCTCGATCGAGCGGGGCAGCACGCCCAAGGGGAAGGGCGCGTTAGACGGTTTTATCCTGCTCCCGATTAAGAATTTTTCGATGCCGGTTTACACGCATGTGTATGTGCGGGGGGATTTACAGGGGCTGCCGCGTTTTTCCCCGGAATACCGTGACGCGGCGGCGGCGCTTTCCGGCGATATCCAAAAAAACGCGCCGGGGCCGGCGGTGTGGTATCCCCTTGACTGGAGCCAGAACATCGGGTTTGAGACCTATCGGCAGAATACCGGCCGGGTGAACGCGATCGGGCTGGTCTTTCCGCTGATATTCTTTTTGGTGGCGGCGCTGGTATCGCTGACCACCATGACCCGGTTGGTGGAGGAAAACCGGACCAATATCGGATTGTATAAAGCGCTGGGCCATGGGCGATTAGTTATCGCCTCCAAGTATCTGCTCTACGCGGGAGCGGCCGCGGTTTTCGGGATCGCCCTCGGTATTGCGGCCGGTTCTCAGATTTTCCCGCTGTTTATCTATAACGCCTACCGGATACTGTACGCGCTCCCGGATACGCTGCTGACCCCGGTGGATATCCCCAGCGCCGCGCAGGCGGGGGTTTCGGCCTTCATCTGCGCCGTGTTGCCGGCTTTTCTGGTCTGCCAGCGGCAGCTGTTTGCGCCGCCCGCCGCGTTGCTGCGACCCCGGGCGCCGCAGCCGGGCAAACGGATTTTTTTGGAGCGGCTGCCCTTTTTCTGGAGGCGGCTGAACTTTTCGCAGAAGATCACCTGCCGTAATGTATTCCGCTATAAAAAGCGGCTGCTGATGACGGTATTCGGCGTCGCGGGCTGTACGGCATTAGTGCTGACCGGTTTCGGGTTGAAGGACGCCATCCGCGACGTCATGGACAACCAGTTCGGCAGGGTCCAGCATTACGATATCACGGTACAGTTCCGGCCCGGCGGAGATGAGGCGGAGATTTTTGATATGCTAAAGCGAGACAGCCATATCGCCGCCAGCGTTCCGGTTTTTCAGATGAAGGTTGACGTCGTCCATGACGCGGCAGTCTGTGAGGCGGCGGTTTTTGTCTTTACCGGTCAGCATGGCCCCGGCGATTTCATCTCTCTGCAGGACAGGACCACCGGTCAACCCATCCCCTTAATCGACGGCCGGGCGGTGATGACCGAAAAGCTGATGGATAAGCTGGGGGTGAAAGAAGGCGAAAGCGTCATGTTACGCGGCACCGATCAACCGGTCACCGTATCGGCGCCGGCGGAAAATTATTTCCAAGACCGGGTGTATCTGACGCCGGCATTATATGAAACAGTATACGGCGAAACGCCGCGGGCCAATACAGTGCTGGCGCGGATAGAAAATGTTTCAAAGCAGGCGGAGGACAGCATTTCCGAAGCGCTGATGGCCTGCCGATCGGTCGAAGCCGTTTCCTTTGTCTCGGATTTGAAGGAGAGCTTTAACGATATGCTGGGTTCGTTGGACGCGGTCGTGCTGGTATTGATTGTATCCGCCGCGGCGCTGGCGCTTATTGTGCTGTTCAGCCTGACCAATATCAATATCGAGGAGCGGCGCCAAGAGATGGCGGCGCTGAAGGTCCTGGGATTTCATGACGGCGAAACCGCCATGTACCTCTACCGGGAAAACATCATTCTCACCCTGATCGGCATCGCCTGCGGGCTGGTTCTGGGTATCTTCCTCTGCCGGTTCGTCATCGTGACGGCGGAGGTGGATATCGTGATGTTCGGGCGGAAAATACACGGGACCGCCTTTGCCGTGGCCGCGCTGATCACGGTATTTTTCACCGCCCTCGCCAATCTGCTCACCTTTCCGATTGTAAAAAATATCAATATGGTGGAGTCGATGAAGAGCGGGGAGTGATGTTAGATCTTAGATTTTAGGTAAACACTGATTAAATGATGAAACCGTAGGGGCAGGCCTTGTGTCTGCCCGGGAACATAGATAAAATGCGGGTCAATTGGGCAGACACAAGGCCTGCCCCTACGAAAAGCGATTAAATCAGTGTTCACTTAGAGCTTAGAATCTATTCAATGGATGTTTTTAATGTTTTTACAGCTTCATCTATACAATCGGCAAATTTCCGGAGATGTTTAACGATGGGGATGCGCTTTTCTTTGTCCTGTAGCGTTTCGAGTTTGCAGCCGAATGCTCCGCCGAGGGTCTCTAAGGTGTCGGGGCCGAAAAGTCGTACCATTTCGGCGCGCTCCTCGGGGGAATGGACGTCTTTGATCCAATGACCGCCGTTCCATAAGTAATTGGTCATCCGGTACTGTTTGCGCACATCCTGTAGGAAGGTGAAATCGGGGTTCAGCTGCTGCGCTCTCTCTAAGAAGGATTGACAGCCGCCGCTGTTGGTCGCCAGATTGACGACGTAGGCCTCATACGCGAAAAAATTTCCGGCAAATTCTTCCGGTTTCATCCGGTCGAATTTGCCGTTTTCGATATCGTCCGCCCAGGCCCGGAACGCCCCCGCGCCGAAAACATAGGCATCCGTCTTGGTCGTCAGCAGCTCCGGCAGCCGCAATATGGCATTCCGGTAGATCTCTTTCAGCGAAACATCTTTCCGGCGCCCGTCCACGATGATCCAGCCGCAGGTATCGATGAGATTCTTTTCCTCTTCGCCGCGGAAAAATGTTTCATCCAGTATCAGCCGCTCCGGTTCGGTGATATCGGCGCGGAGATACAGCAGCGTTCCGCCGTTTTCCTCGTATCCGACTACGACGCCGATGCCGCCTGTCACGCCTGAATGGAACCAAATGACCGGAATGCGCCGGTCAATGCTGCCGACGATTTTTTTGAGCAGGCAGTCGCAGTCATCCCGGAGCTCACGCTCCGAAAAGGCCTCGGCGGCGCAGCCCACTTTTTCAAAGACACCCGCCAGCCCGCGCAGCCCGAGATAATAATCCGACGCGCTGTCGCCTTTCGGGTCGCCGAGGGAATAAAACTGTGTGAGGCTGTCGCCGGTCACCCCCGCGAACAGGGAATAATCCGCCAGCGCCATCTCGCCGAGACAACCCATCACATACCGCGCCGCGCCGTTGAAATAATAGTTTTCCCCAAACCAGTTGTTGACCAGTTGCGGCCGGTTAGGGATCATGTTTGCGTTCATGTGCATCCTCCTTTTGAGAGCTTAGAGTTAGCATTCAGAACACTGAGTTCTGAGTTCTAAAAAAACCAAGCGCCCCGGCAGGGCACTTGGCTGAGTTGCGGGGACAGGACTCGAACCTGTGACCTCCGGGTTATGAGCCCGACGAGCCACCAACTGCTCCACCCCGCGATATATTGCCGGTCGCCTGTCAAAAAGACGATTCTCCCGGCGGAAATACAGTATACCCCATCCTCTCCCAAATGTCAAGGACGAATTTCAATCTTTTTCAAAATTGCAAATAATCAATTCCCGATTGTAAATTATGAATTATGAATTGATTAAGCTATTCCCTTACGGCGCGGGCCGGCTTTTTTGATCGGGATTTTTACCTTGACCGGTTTTTTATCCGGGTCGCGGGTGATTTCAGGCGCAACGCCGTTTGTCACGCAGGATTCGTCGATCAGCACCGTTTCAATGGTGTGATCCGAGGGAATACTGAACATCAGGCCGGTCAGAATACCCTCCATCACGGTGCGCAGGCCGCGGGCGCCGGTCCCCTGCTTTAATGTCTTTTCCGCCACCGCTTTTAACGCGCCATCGGTAAAATTCAGGGTGACGCCGTCCATTTCAAACAACCGCGTATACTGCTTCAGCACCGCGTTTTTCGGCTCGCTCAGGATTTTAACCAGCGCCTCGCCGTCCAACGGCTCCAGCGTGGTGATGACCGGCATCCGTCCGACCAATTCCGGGATGATACCGTATTTCACCAGATCCTGCGGCACCAACTGTTTCAACATCAGGTTGAGTCCGGCGTCCTTTTTCGACAGCACCTCGTTGCCGAAACCGACCGAACCCGAGGCGACCCGTTTTTCAATGATCTTCTCGATGCCGTCAAAGGCCCCGCCGAGGATAAACAGGATATTGTTGGTGTTGATCTGGATAAATTCCTGCTGCGGATGCTTGCGTCCGCCGTTCGGCGGCACGTTGGATACCGTGCCCTCCACGATTTTCAGCAGCGCCTGCTGCACCCCCTCGCCGCTGACGTCCCGGGTGATCGAGGGATTTTCGCTGCGGCGGGCAATCTTGTCGATCTCGTCCACATAAATGATGCCGTGCTCGGCTTTTTCCACATCAAAATCCGCCGCCTGGATCAGCTTCAGCAGGATATTCTCCACATCCTCGCCCACATAACCGGCCTCGGTCAGGGTGGTGGCGTCGGCAATGGCGAAGGGAACGTCTAAGATTTTCGCCAGCGTTTGGGCCAGCGCGGTTTTCCCCACGCCGGTCGGCCCGAGCAGCAGTACGTTGCTCTTGCCGATCTCGGTATCGTTGGCGGCATTAAAATATACCCGCTTATAGTGGTTATATACTGCCACCGCCAGCGCGATCTTCGCCTCATCCTGTCCGATAACATATTCGTCCAGGCCGTTTTTAATCTCCTGCGGCTTGAGCAGCCGCGCCGGTCCGTCGGATTGTTTTCCCCGGGAATAATTGCCGCCCTCCGCCAGAATACTCTCGCACAGCTCGACACATTCGTTACAGATATATACGCCCGGCCCGGCGATCAGGCGGTACACCTCGTCTTGGTTTTTACCGCAGAAGGAGCAGTATATGCCTTTCATATCGTCATTCTTTGCCATTCACCATGTCCTTGCCTTTCAGTGTTTTTATATTTTTTACATTCCCGTTTATACTATACGCGTCTGGAAATCACCCTATCGATCAGCCCGTATTTTTGGGCCGCTTCGGCGGTCATGAAGTTATCCCGTTCGGTATCCTGTTCGATCACTTCGATCGACTGGCCGGTTTTTTCCGAGAGGATCTTGTTCATCCGGCCGCGGACAAAGAGGATGTGGTCGGCGTGGATCTTGATATCGCTGGCCTGGCCTCTGGTGCCGCCTATCGGCTGGTGGATCATGATTTCGCTGTTCGGCAGCGCCAGCCGCTTGCCCGGGGCGCCGGCGGCCAGCAGAAACGCGCCCATGCTGGCCGCCATGCCGATGCAGATGGTGGACACGTCGCAGCGGATAAACTGCATCGTATCATAAATGGCCATCCCGGCCGTGATCGCGCCGCCGGGGGAATTGATATACAGCTGGATGTCCTTGTCGGGGTCCATCCCCTCCAAGTGCAACAGCTGGGCCACCACCAAAGAGGCGGTGACGTCGTTGACCTCGTCCGACAGCATCACGATGCGGTCGTTGAGCAGCCGGGAAAAAATATCATAACTGCGCTCCCCGCGGCTGGTCTGTTCGATGACATAGGGGACTAAACTCATGGTTGTATCGCTCCCTGTTATTATAGTATTTACAATGTTGTTTATAGTATTTACTCATCAGCCGTACAGTATGTTCACTCAACAATCTGCCGGCAAACCGTCTGTTGCCTGAATATCTTTTTTTACTGCATAAAATTCCCACAGTCAAGTATCGCCGCACATCTGATGGATTATTCAGCCGGTTATTCTGCCGGTTGCTCATCCGCCGGCGGGTCCAGGGCTTCCGCCGCTTCCTTGACCAACGCCATCGCTTTTTCCACCGCGGTATCCTTTTTCAGATCCTCATCCGAAATCAGCGTCTTGATCTTCTCCTCATCCAATCCGTATTGCCCCGCCAGCTTGACGTATTCCGCTTCTAACATCTCCTCGGTCACGTCGATATGCTCCAGCTTGACGATTTTTTCCAACGCCAGCCTGACCTTTACCGATTTTTCCGCCTGCGGCCGGAGGTTGCCGCGGAAGGTCTCCTTATCAAGACCCATATATTGCAAATAGGTTTCTAACTCCAATCCCTGGGCCTGCAGCCGGTGTTCAAAATCGTGGGCGGCGTTGGTGATGTTGTTTTCATACATCGCCTCCGGGATCTCCCCCGAGACCAATTCGGCCAGCCGGTCGGTCAGCTCACTCTCAAACCGCCGGTCGGATTCCTCAGCCAGCTTCTGGCCGCTCTTTTCCCGCAGATCGGCTTTCAGCTCTTCCAATGTATCGAATTCGCTGCAGTCCTTGGCGAAATCGTCGTTCAGCTCCGGCAGCTCTTTTTGCTTGATTTCATGGATCAGGCATTTGAAGACCGCTTCTTTACCGGCCAGCTCTTCGGCATGATAGTCCTCCGGAAATGTGACATTGACCTCGAAGGGCTCCTCCGGTTTGTGGCCGACCATCTGCTGCTCAAAGCCCGGGATAAACTGGCCGGAGCCGAGAATCAGCGAATGGTTGTCGCCTTTACCGCCCTCAAAGGCGACGCCGCCGGCGAAACCCTCGAAATCAAAGATGACGGTATCCTGCTCCTCCGCCGCCCGGTCGACCGATACCAACCGGGAGCCGCGTTCCCGCAGCTTTTCCAGCTCGTCGCCGATCTGCTCCTCGGTCGGTTCGGCGGAGGGCTTCACCGCTTTTAAGCCCCGGTATTCCCCCACGTCCACCTCGGGTTTTACCGTGATGACCGCTTTGAATACCAGGCCTTCCTTCCCGATGGATACCACATCGAGATCGACCTTATCCTCTATGTATTCGTACCCGGATTCCTTGATCGCCTCATCCATCGCGCCGGGATACAGATCGTTGGTCGCGTCCTCATAGAATACGTCCGCGCCGAAGATCCTCTCCACATACGGGCGGGACGCCTTGCCCCTCCGGAACCCCGGAATGTTCATTTTCCCGATATTTTTCCGGTAAGTTTTGGCTACCGCCGCTTCAAATGCGGCGGCGTCGATCTCCACCTCCAACTCCAGCCGGTTGGGGGTCTCGGTCATCGTTGCGGATTTTAACACCATGCTTTTTTCCTCCAGATTTTTACGGTTTTGTTATATTATCGCTTTATTATACCACAATTCTTTGTCGAGTTCCAGCGGTTTTTGTAATTTCTTTAATTTTTTTATTAAAAAGTTCGCCCGATTTACTATGTGATATTGGTAAACGGCTTGGCATTTTCCCAAATATGCTCGATTTGCGCGCGGTACCGTTCAAACCAGATGCCGTGTTCTTTGGTCAGCATGACCGACGGGCGCTGGCTGGACGAGGTGTCATAAAATGTGTGGAAAGCCGTTATGACGCCGGAGGGTAAATCCATATCGGCCGCGGCAAAAAACGCCGGCATAATAAAATCTGCCATCCGTATTTGAATGGGGTTCCCGCTTTCAGCGGTGGCCAGAAGCTCCATAAATCCGGTTGTGTCATCTTCATACCTGCTTTTGCTGCGCAGGTTTTTATAGTATTTCTGCAAGGATCTGTCCCGCAGATCCGTCAACAATAAGCGGATAGAGAGGTCCGCGCTGCGCCGCAGGAGGTCGGATTTAAATCCGGACAGGGACACATTGGACACGCCGCTGATAAACAGGCTGCTCTGCGCTTTTTTTAGTATCAGCTCTCCCAGGGATATCCCGATATTCTCCCTTAAATCAATCTGCGGCAAAAGCGGCGGCCTGGGGCCTTTACTCTTCAGCCACTGTGATAATTCATCCGCGGCGTTCTCCCTGTTTAACACCACATGCTTGATACCGGAAAAATCACTGGCAATGTCCGGATTGCCAATCAACACGATGCAGGTCCGTTCACGGCCTAATTTCCCGGTGAAAAGTCCGTATTCAAACAGGACATTGGCCCGCACGGCGGGGACTTTTTTGCCGCGAATGATGCGCTCGTCGTCTTCGCTGAATACAAAAACAGCCGCGTCCACCCTGCCGGCATTCGACTCCAAATCTTCCACGTGCGTCTTGCCGACATGGAACAGCCCCGGCTCAGTCCAGAGTAATGGTTCATACCCTGAATTGCGCAGCAATTCCGCGACGCCCTGGGCGTGAGAGATGGATTCGGTAGAGCTTCCGATAAAAATTTTCAACCTTTTTCAGCTCCCTGTTATTGAATTTCCGCCGGACAAACTACCACGCGCCAACCGAGAACAGATATCCGGTACTGTATTTGTCACAGCCTTCAAAGAACACTTCCGCCGTCCAGTATTTTTCCGGGTAGGGAATGTTCACGCCGTCGCCGAGGATGATGTTGCGGGTGACGTCATACATCGCGTCGCTGTCGAAGCCCTCGCGGGTGTGCATGGCGGCCATATCGCCGGAGAATTTTGCCAGCGCGAAACGCGAATAATATGGCGGGCCCGCCGCGGAGACGTCGTGGGGCACAAAATCAAATACGAGGAATCCCTCCGGCACCGGCGCGCCGGCACTCATAAACCGCCCCCAGACCCCGTGCCACGGGTGGTCCACCGTCAGGCCGTAATGGTGCATAAACAACAGGTCATAGTCAAAACCGGATTTGTACGCCGCCATGTCATCCAGTGTTTCTGTCATGGCTCTAAGTCCTATTTTCTTTTTGGCATAGTATTCCTCGTCTGTTTCGCTGTGGAAGCTGCTGTCTTCCATGCCGATAAACCGCATGGCGGGCATTTCGCGGTATTCAAAGTTTTCGACCTTGAAGCCCTTCTGCTGCCGCTTTACCGAATCCGGCATGAACAGCGTCCACTGCACCGAATCGTCGTACTCCTTCAGCCGGCGCAGATAGTCCGCGGCCTTTTCGCGGATAGAGCGGTCTTTCATGGCGGAAAAGTCCGCAAGCGCCGGGTCGACCGCCTGATGCAGCCACAGATCCGAGGTGTGGGCGCCCGGAATCGCCGCGGAAATCCGCTCCAGCGCGGTGAATACCGCCGGGTTGACCACGCCGGGATATTGCACGTCTAACTTTTTTAAGTATTCGCATAGCTGCCAGCGGTAATGGCCGAACAGCAGCAGGCCGCATTGTTTGATGTATTGTTCGTTTTTTCCGAATTGATCCTGGTCCTGCCACTGCGCGTCATCTAACAGCCAGTCGGCCATCCGGTCAAAGGCGTGCTGGTTGATGTATATCTCCTGCCCCTCCGCGACAACGGGGCGGTGATAACAGCGGTAGATATGCGCCCACTCGGCAAGCCGGGTATACGCCGCCGCGCCGGTCAACCGCTCACCGGTCTTTTCGCCGGCAAAAAGCAGTCCGGCGCATTTTTCATGCCAGTCGGTATTATAAAAATAGTCTTCGGAATCATGCCTTTCGCCGTTCGGCGGCCAGTATGACCGGGTGTAAAGACCGTTTTCATCATAGCCCGCAATCAGACAGGACATCGGCTGTTTT
>WRDE01000011.1 GCA_009783605.1 Oscillospiraceae bacterium | reverse complement strand
TCGCTGCACCACATAAATGTCACCATATCCTCCCCCCCGAGGTTTTGGATGTTGTGGGTATATCCCGGGGGAATGTCCACCACCTGAATCTGTTCCCCGCTGACAAAAAATTCGGTCACCTCATCACAGTCAATCCGGCGCAGGCGGATCACGCCGCGCCCGCTCACCACCGCGAATTTTTCGGTTTTGGTGTGGTGCCAGTGGTTACCTTTCACGATCCCCGGTTTGGAGATGTTGACCGAAAACTGCCCCCGGTCGGGGGTACGGATGATTTCGGTAAAGGATCCGCGCTGGTCGGCGTTCATCTTCAGCGGATACACGCAATCTTCAGGCGGCAGATAACTCAGGTAGGTGGCATACAGTTTTTTTTCAAAAGCGCCGCCGGTATCCGGTACCGAAAGACCCTCCCGGCCGTCGCGGAACCGGTATAGCATATCCACGATTTCGCCGAGCGCGGCGGTATGGGTTACCGGCAGACAGACAAAACCGTCGTCATCCAACGCGGCGTTTCCGGCCGGCGCCCGCAAAAATGCGCTCACCACGTCGTCGATATAGGCCAGCCGCAGGGTGGCGGCCGGATCGCTGACGGTGATCGGCAGCCCCCGGGCGATGTTGTGGCAAAAGGTCACCGCCGCCGAGTTGTAGTTGGGGCGGCACCATTTGCCGAATACGTTGGGCAGCCGGTAGACATAGACCGGAACATGCCGTTCCCGCCCATATGCGAAAATCAATTCCTCCGCCGCCCGCTTGCTGGCGCCGTAAGGGTTATCCAACGCCGCCTGGATAGAAGAGGTAAAAAGTATCGGAACAGAATTGTTATGTTTTTGCAGCAACGCCAACAGCTGTCCGGTAAAGCCGCGGTTTCCGGTCATGTACTCGTCCGGATTTTCCGGACGGTTGACGCCGGCCAGATGGAACACAAACCCGCAGTCCCGACAGTATTCATCTAACAGCGCCGGATCGCTGTCCATATCAAACGGCAGTATCTCAACGCCGTCTATATTTGCTATTTGCAATTTGCCATTTGCAATTTCCCAACACAGGTTTTTCCCGATAAACCCCGCGGCGCCGGTCACCAAAATCTTCAACATGTATGCCCCGCCCCCTGCCAGAGCGCAAGCTCCTTCTGGATATACGGGATGGTCAGCAGCTTCTCCTTCACCTGATCCACCTCCATCAGCACGGTATTGTTGGAGTTGAATACCTCCAGCGCGCCGGACGGCAGATACCCGTCGGTAAAATATTTGTCATAATTCAATTCTCTGCGGTCAGCCGGTACCCGGTAGAAATTGCCCATATCGACAGCGTTGAGGCATTCCTCGTCGGTCAGCAGCGTCTCATACCGTTTTTCGCCGTGACGGATACCGATGATCCGGGTGCCGGGATCAATTCCGAACAATTCGATCACCGCCTGAGCCAGCACCGCGATGGAACAGGCCGGCGCCTTTTCCACCATGATATCGCCGTTCTCGGCATGAGAAAACGCAAATATCACCAACTCCACCGCTTCCTCCAGCGACATCACAAAACGGGTCATCTCCGGATCGGTTATCGTCAGCGGCCGGCCGGCTTTGAGCTGGTCGATAAAAAGCGGCACCACCGACCCCCGGGAGCAGAGGACGTTGCCGTAACGGGTACAGCAGATCAGCGTCTTTTTCGGATCCACCGACCGGGATTTGGCCACCGCCACTTTTTCCATCATCGCTTTGGACATCCCCATCGCGTTGACGGGATAGGCCGCTTTGTCGGTGGAGAGGCAGATTACCTTGCGCACCCCGGCGTCGATGGCGGCGGTCAGCACGTTTTCGGTGCCCATCACATTGGTCTTGACCGCTTCGATCGGAAAAAACTCACAGGACGGCACCTGCTTGAGCGCGGCGGCGTGGAAGATATAATCCACCCCGTAGATGGCGTTATGCACGCTGTCCCGGTCCCGCACGTCGCCGATATAAAACCGCAGTTTATCGAAATAATCGGGGAACCGCTGCCGGTAAGCGTGGCGCATATCGTCCTGCTTGGTCTCATCCCGGGAGAAGATACGGATATTTTCGATATCGGTCCCGATGAAGGCATCCAATACCGCGTTGCCAAAGGAACCGGTGCCGCCGGTAATCAGCAGCGTCTTGTTTTTGAACATTTATTTGGCATTCCTTTCCGGTTTTTACACGTTCATTTATTCAGTATACCATTCTAAATGGCAAATTGCAAATTGAAAATTGGCAAATTACGGTGGGGAAAACAAACGTGTTGCGGGTATCATACAGCAATTGTTATCTTTTGTCAATACTAAAATATCGAAAAACAATAAATGCATATAAAATCTATTTGAAAGCGGGTCTTGTATCGGTCTATAAATTGTGTTATAGTGAATAAAATAACTAACGATAAAGAGGTGTGTCTCATGGCCAATCTCCTGTCCGAAGAACAACTGCGAAAGATGTGCGAAGACGCGGCGGCGTTGGGGTTCCGGCCGGAACGGCTGATGAATCTGGACCGGCAGCTGCGCGGCTGGATCGAGCAGCGGAAGGTTTCTCAGGGTATTGTGGTCAAGGTGGTCCGGCATAATCAAACCGCTTTTGAGGCGGCTTACGGGCAAAAGGGCGCCGGGGAGGAAGAGGGGCCGCTGACGGTGGACACCATCTATCCCCTCTGCTCCCAGACCAAACCGATCACGGCGGCGCTGATCTGTATCATGCAGGAGGAGGGGCTGCTGGATCTGACCCAGCGGGTACGGCCGCATTTCCCCCGCCTTGTCTGCGATACCGACAGCGATATCCGGCTCTGGCAGCTGCTGACCCACACAAGCGGGCTGCATGACGGGGATATGTGGGGATATATCGACGTCTTTATCAAGGAAAAATTGGAGATGGCGGTACCGGAGGAGGGCGCGCCCGACGAGGTATGGGACGAGATCTGTCTGCGGGCCCGGGAGAGGATGGAGCTGCCGGCGATGCCGGCGGGGAAAGAGATGCGGCAGGACACTTTTGAGGCGATCCGCTTCTCGGCGCCGCTGACCCGCAAGCCGCATACCGAGATGATCTATGCCGGCGCGGGATACTATATCCTCGGCAAGCTCATCAGCAAAATCTCCGGCAAAACCATCGACGAATACGCGCAGGAAAAACTGTTCGGTCCTCTCGGCATGACCGATTCCTATTGGAACCTGCCGGAGGAAAAAAATGACCGATATTACCGCCGCTCCTCCCGGCACGACGGCTGGCGCTGGCTCAACGACCGGGCGCGGTATAACGAGAGCGGCGACAACGGCATCAAATCCACCGTCACCGACATGTGCCGGTTCACCCAGATGTTTCTCAACCGCGGCGAGTTGGACGGGGTACGGATAGTATCCCCCGCCACCGTCGATATGATGCTGACCAATTATAACGCCAAACTGCCGGATTCTTTTTTCAACAGCGAATGGCTCTCGCCGGCCTGGGGGCTGGGCTGGAACATCCGCTGCGGCAAGATTGACGACGCCGGCATGATCCGTTCCGACCGCTCGTTCCAGCACGGCGGCTTCGGCGGCTCAATGATCACCGGCGACCCGGATAGGGACGTCGCCATCGCCTATTTCGGCACCCATCCCACCGAAAACCCCGACTGGAACTGGAGCGGCGCCCATGTGAATAATATGGTGCTGGGGGCGATAGATGATTAATTAATAATTAATCATGAATAATGAATAATTAGGGGAATGTCATATGGCCAATTTATTAACGGCACAGCAATTGGAGGATATGTGTTTTGGCGCCGCCCGGCTCGGGTTTCGTCCGGAGCGGCTGATGTTGCTTGACCGGGTGATCACTGGATGGGTAGAACAGCGGCGGGTGGCACAGGCAATGATCGTCAAGGTGACCCGGGGCGGCGAGAAGGCTTTTGAGGCCGCTTACGGGCAGCGGGGGCTGCATGAGGAGGAGGGGCCGATGGCGCTTGATACCATCGTGGCGCTGGCTTCGATCACCAAGACGGTCACCGCGACGCTGATGTGTATTTTGCAGGAGGAAGGGCTACTGGAGCTGACCCAGCGGGTGCGCCCCCATTATCCGCCGCTCTCGGGGGATACGGGCAGCGATATCCGGCTCTGGCAGCTGCTGACCCATACCAGCGGGCTGTCGGATGAGGCGGTCTGGGAACATATACCGGTCTTTGTCCGCGAGAAGTTAGAGCTGACTCTGCCGGCGGACGGCGCGCCGGCGGAGGAACAGCGGGACTTTTGTCTGCGGGTACGCGAAAAGATGAATCTGCCGGATGTTGACGATGAGTGGCTGGCGGAGGACACCTGGGACTGGCTGCGCGGCGCGACGCCGCCCTCCCATCCGCCGCATACGGTGATGGCGTACTGCAATGAGGGATACCAGATTGCCGGGCGGATACTGAGCCGGCTGACCGGAAAATCGTTAGACGAACTGGCGCGGGAGAAGATTTTCGATCCGCTCGGGATGCCGGATACCCATTTCAGGCTGCCGGACGAGAAAATCCCGCGGTATTACCGGCGGTCGGCACGCTGTCTCGGGCATGAGTGGCTCAATAATGAGCGGGCGATGCGGCAGGAGGGCGGCGGCGGCGGTATCAAATCCACCGTTTCGGATATCTGCCGGTTTGTTGAAATGTTTTTGAACGAGGGGGCGTTAGACGGGGTGCGGATACTGTCCCGGCAATCGGTACGGATGATGCTCACCGACCACAACGGCAAACTGCCCTCCTCCTTCTGGAACGGCGAACACCTCTCGCCGGCCTGGGGGTTGGGCTGGAACATCCGCGGCGACAAATTCGACGACGCCGGCATGGTCCGCGGTCCCCGCGCTTTTGACCACGGCGCCTACGCCTGGTCCAAAATCACCGGCGACCCGGCGAAAAATGTCGCGGTCGCGGTATTCAACTCCCAGCCCGCCGATTCCGATAGCTGGAACTGGGGCGCGGGACATATCAACAATATGGTACTCGGGGCTTTATGCGATTAGAGCAGTTTGACTTTTTGTGCGGAATAATGAACATATGAATATGGTCTTTCCACAGAAAAGGTCAACCTGCGCGGATAGATAGGAGTAAGAGCTTCCACACGATTTATCAAATTGCTATAATAGACTTCTTGCAGAACTCACTTTGTGAGTTCTGCTGGGCAAGTGTTTTCAACACTTGTCCAGACAAAACCGAAGGTTTTGCAAGAAGTCTAATGCACACTGGAGGAAAACCATGCCTTTTGAGATCATCCGCGGCGATATTACCAAAATAGAGGCTGACGCCGTTGTCAACGCCGCCAACACCGCCCTTGCGCAGGGCGGCGGCGTCTGCGGCGCTATTTTCGCGGCGGCGTGCGCAGAAAAACTGACCCGTGCCTGCGCGAAAATCGGCGGCTGCGCGACCGGGCAGGCGGTTATTACCAAAGGCTACGCGCTGCCGGCAAAATACATCATACATACCGCCGGACCGGTCTGGCAGGGCGGCGGTCAAAATGAAGCGGCGTTACTCTATGACTGCTATAAAAACGCGCTGGAACTGGCGAAGCAAAACGGCTGCAAATCGGTGGCTTTTCCGCTGATCTCCTCCGGCATCTACGGGTATCCCAAGGATCAGGCGCTGCGGATAGCGGTAACCGCCATCGGGGATTTTTTGCTCGGCCAGGATATGGCGGTGACCCTCGTGGTGTTCGACCGGGCCGCTTTTGCGCTGAGTGAAAAGCTATATCATGCGATCAAGGCCTACATCGACGACCACTATGCCGGCACCCACTATTTGCCGCGGCTGGCAAAAGAGCAAACCCTCCGGTTGGACGCGACGGTGGCGCTGATGCGGGAGGAGCAGGAAACCTTCAGCGATACCATGACGGTTGCCGCTGATTTTGAAGCCTGCGAACAAGAGAGCCCGTTGATAAAGGCGTCGATGCCGGCCCCGCAGGCGGTTATGGCGCAGAAACGCAGCCTGGACGATGTCGTGGCGCGGTTGGATGAGACTTTCTCCCAGCAGCTGCTGCGGCTGATAGATGAGAGCGGCCACGGCGATTCCGCCATATATAAACGCGCCAACATCGACCGCCGGGTATTTTCTAAAATACGCTCCAACAAAGACTACCGCCCCAGCAAAAACACCGCCCTCGCCTTCGCTGTCGCGCTGGAGCTTTCGGCCGACGGCACCCGCGACCTGCTGATGAAAGCCGGGTTCGCCCTGTCCCGCAGCAGTAAATTGGACGTGATCGTGGAATATTTTATCAACAAGGGCAACTACAATATCTTCGAAATCAACGAGGCGCTGTTCGCGTTTGATCAGAGCTTGTTGGGCGCCTGATAACCAACCCATGCAAAAGTCAGTCATTCTGCGGAATGACTGACTTTTTGTTCGTTTTAACAAAGCTTCGGGAAACCAATTATTATTTTCCATCAACTATAGACAGCGAACAGGCGAAGTCGCGCCCGCAGGCGCACGAGCCCCGAACCGCACGAGCCCCGAATTTGTCGCTTGACAGGCGACCTATTTCGATTTTTTATCCGCTATACTGTGGTCGTAAGATTTACTTACGACCACATTTTTATCGGGAGGATTACGACCATGAAAAAAGGATTGACTGAGCTGGTGTTCATCCTCGACCGCAGCGGGTCGATGTCGGGGCTGGAACAGGACACTATCGGCGGGTACAATGGGCTGTTGGAGAAGCAGAAGGCGCAGGAGGGCGAAGCGGTGGTTACCACGGTACTGTTCGACGACCGGTATGAGTTGTTGCATGACCGGATCAACCTCAAAGGTATCGCGCCGATCACCGGTAAAGAGTATTTCGTCCGGGGCTCCACCGCGCTGTTGGACGCCATCGGGCGAACCATCGACAAGATCGGCAACGCCCAAAAGCATACCGCCGAGGCCGAGCGGGCCGAACGGGTGCTGGTGGTGATCACCACCGACGGGATGGAGAACGCCTCCCGGGAATACCGCCCGGAAAAGGTCAAGGCGATGGTCGAGCGGCAAAAGGAAAAATTCGGCTGGGAATTTCTCTTTATCGGCGCCAACATCGACGCCATCGCCACGGCGGGCCAGTTCGGTATCGCCCCCGACCGGGCGGTAAAATACCGCGCCGACAGCATAGGGACCGATGTGTTATATGAAACGGTGAGCGAAACGGTGTGCTGTATGCGGACAGGTATGCCGATCACGGCGGATTGGAAGGAGAATATTGAAACAGATTTCGAAGGACGGAAGTAAGCAGGATGCAAAAGGGCAGACGCTGCCGCTGTATACGCGGCAGCGTCTGCCCTTTTCCCTCAAATAAAAAAACTATTGACTTTTTCTTGCGCTGTGATATACTGTTATTGCTGAAAGCAAGATATTCCTATTGATCTTGCCGGCTCCTGACAGACAAAAAATGCCAAAGCAGGCGCAGATACTTTCCCTATCTACGCCCTGTTTTAAAGGTGAATCGCCCACCCCAAAACAACCGAATTGACGGCACTCTGACCTCTGCAGTATACCACAAGATACACATTGCCGTCAATAAGGTTCGGAGTTTGATTTTTTCAGACACACGGGGTGATTATCCTTGTGTGTTTTTTTGCGCCGGCAGGAGCCATCAGCATTTTTTTCCGCAATAATAAAAAGTCTTTCTCGAATAATTGTTGACATTATTTCACTTTGTGCTATACTATACCTGTCGAAAGCAAGATATTTCCACTGGATCTTGCCGGCTTCCGAAAGAACAAATGTCAAAGCAGGCATAGGTACTTGGAATCACCTGTGCCCTGTTTCAAAGGGAACGAAAATATGCCAGTAAAGGATTTCTGCGGCAATCTGCTTGCCGGGAGAGAAGGCGCTCTGTTTTTGAGCCTGAATGGCGACCGGGTGTATGAAGTACGCGGCAACCACATTTATGATAAAAACGGCGGGTGTAAAGTGGCTGTTACCACACATGATGACGTCGTCGTAAATTTCTGCGCGAGCTGCCGCAATAAAAAAGTCAATGGCCATGAAACGGTGGAAGACCTTATTAAAAAAGCGCTCCAGCGCGGCGAAGCAGATAACAAAATGGGAGGATACCTGCTTCTTCAGGGCGTAATCGTAGAATTGGAAAAAGAAGGCGGGTGCCAGCGTTGTATATATACGCTTCAAAGGATTTGCGACATGCTTGCAGGGGAGTAATCGGTTAAAAACCGTGCCGCCCCTGAATGGGCGGACCAGGTCCGCCGAAAATAGCGGCTGATGTCTTTTTCCCCGTTTCCGCATCTTGCGGAAACGGGTTTTTTGTGCTATACTGTAAATTGATAAAATATTTTTTGATAACAGGAGCGCCAACATGTCAAAAATCACCATGATCACCCCCCTTGTCGAGATGGACGGCGACGAGATGACCCGCATTCTCTGGAGCGAGATCAAGGACCGGCTGATCCATCCCTTTGTAGATCTGAAAACGGAATATTACGACCTGGGATTGCCCCACCGGGACGAGACCGGCGACCGGGTGACGCTGGACGCCGCCGAGGCGGTCAAAAGATACGGCGTCGGCGTCAAATGCGCCACCATCACCCCCAACGCCGACCGGATGACTGAGTTTACCCTGCGGGAGATGTGGAAATCCCCCAACGGCACCATCCGCGCCCTCTTGGACGGCACCGTTTTCCGCGCGCCGGTAGTGGTGCGCGGCATTGCCCCGCTGGTTAGCGGCTGGAAAAAACCGATCACCATCGCCCGTCACGCCTACGGTGATATCTATAAAAACAGCGAGCTGCGGATCGTTGACTCTTGCAAGGCCGAGCTGGTGGTCACCTCCCCCTGCGGCATCGAGGAAAGGCAGCTGATCCACGAATTCACCGGCTCCGGCCTGCTGATGGGGATGCACAACACCGACAAATCCATCACCTCCTTCGCCCGCTCCTGTTTCGCCTACGCGCTGGATTCGCGGCAGGACCTCTGGTTCTCGACCAAGGACACCATCTCCAAAACCTACGACCGCCGGTTCCGGGATATTTTTGCCGAAATCTACGGGGCGGAATACCGCGCGGCGTTTGAGGCGGCGGGGATCGCCTACTTCTACACCCTGATCGACGATGCGGTGTCCCGGGTGATGAAATCGGCCGGCGGGTTCATCTGGGCCTGTAAAAACTACGACGGCGACGTGATGAGCGATATGGTGGCTACCGCCTACGGCTCACTGGCCATGATGACCAGCGTGTTGGTCTCGCCGGACGGCAAGTATCTCTACGAGGCCGCCCACGGCACCGTCACCGCCCACTACCGCAAGCACCTGAAAGGTGAGGAGACCTCGACAAATTCGGTCGCCACGATATTCGCCTGGACCGGCGCGCTGAAAAAGCGCGGCGAATTAGATGGTCTGCCCGAGCTGGCCGCTTTCGCGGAGAAATTAGAAGCGGCGACAGTCGGGTGTATTGAGGACGGCGTGATGACCAAAGAATTGATGCCGCTGTCAGCGGCGGAGAACAAGGTGTATTGCGATACGTTTGGGTTTTTGGATAGGATCGCGGAAAGGATGAGTTAATTGACACTTCAACAAATGGGCGAAGCCGCTGTCACCGCTTCCCGCCAGCTCGCCGTGACTGGCACTGCCGCAAAAAACACCGCCTTAGAAGCGATGGCACTGGCGCTGGAGGAACAGCAGGACGCCATCCTCGCCGCCAACGCGGAGGATATCGCCGCCGCGGTCGCCGCCGGTATCAAGGCATCGCTGATCGACCGGCTGCGGTTGACCCCCGCCCGGATTGGCGGCATGGCGGACGGTCTGCGGGAGGTCGCGGCGCTGCCGGATCCGATCGGCGAAATATTGGAAGGTTCCACCCGCCCCAACGGGCTGCGGATCCAGAAGATCCGGGTGCCGATGGGGGTTATCGGGATTATCTATGAAGCCCGCCCCAACGTCACCGCCGACGCGGCGGCGCTCTGCCTGAAATCCGGCAACGCCTGTATCCTGCGCGGCGGCAAGGAGGCGATCCGCAGCAACATGGCGGTGACCGCCGCGCTGGCCGCCGGATTGGCCGCCGCCGGGCTGCCGGAAGCGTCGGTACAACTGATAGAGGATACCGACCGGGAGACGGCCCGGGAGATGATGGGGCTGAACGGCTATATCAACGTATTGATCCCCCGGGGCGGCGCGGGGCTGATCCGGTCGGTAGTGGAAAACGCCACGGTTCCGGTGATCGAAACCGGCTCCGGCGTCTGCCATATCTATGTGGATAACAGCGCCGATATCGGCATGGCGGCAGATATCACGGTCAACGCCAAATGCTCCCGCCCGTCGGTCTGCAACGCGGCGGAGACGCTGCTGGTACATCACGGTATTGCGCCATCGGCATTGCCGCTGATCGCGAAAAAATTGATTGAAAGCAAGGTCGAGCTGCGCTGTTGTGAGCGGGCGGCAGCGATTCTCAAAGATTATCCGATCGTCCCCGCCGCCGAGGAGGACTGGGCGACCGAATACGGCGACTACATTATCTCAATCAAAGTGGTCGATTCTCTCGACAGCGCCGTTGCCCACATCAACAAATACGGCACCGGCCACAGCGAGTGCATTGTCACCGAGAGCAAGCGGGCCGCCGACAAATTTATGGCGGCGGCGGACGCGGCGGCGGTCTACTGCAACGCCTCCACCCGCTACACCGACGGCGGCGAATTCGGGATGGGCGCCGAAATCGGCATCTCCACCCAAAAAATGCACGCCCGTGGCCCGATGGGCCTGCGGGAGTTGACCTCGGTAAAATATCTGATACACGGGGACGGGCAGATTAGAGTTTAGAGCTCAGAATGCCCCTGCTTCCTATCCCCTAAATCCTGACCCCTATTCCCTCAAAAAAGGACTGTATATGACTATGAACGACTGGAAAAAGATGGAGAACCCCTTGGAAAACCAGCAGACGGTGGAAGATCTGCTTGCCGAGCTGGAACGCGAGCTGTCGGTCGCCAGCTCCGATAATGATCTCGAAAAGAGCGAAAAATGGGACGATGATTCTCTGCTGGCGGGGTCGGCGGCGGCGGATCCCGCGGCCACGGGAAAAAGACAGCGGCCAACCCGTGCCGCCCGTACCGGCCGGCCGATCCGGAGTGTGGAAGAGGATCAGCCGGATACCCCGGATGACCGCGACGAATTAGAAAGTTTTTCCGGAGAGGAATTTTCCGGCGAAGACATCAGCATCGTCCGCTCCGCTTCCCGGTATACCCGTCACGGACACCGGCGGGGGCGATATAAATTTGCCGCGCCGCTGGGGCTGTTGATGATCCTCCTGACGATTGCGGGCGCCGTGTCGCTGGTCTTTTTCGGGGTGAGCGCGGTGGTCCGCAATAACAGCCGGCGGAGCGCCGAGCTGCGGGAGCAGATCGAATACACGCTGAAACCGTTGATGCTGCTTACCCCGAATGCCTTCGAGAGCGCCGGCGATACAGAGGAGAGCACGCTGCTGCAGGCGGCGATCGACAAGCTGACCGTCGCCGATATGATCAAAAAGCAGCAGGGAAAAGAGGATACCTACCTTCACGACCTCAACGACCGGATGATCATCCCGTTGAAAGAGGTGGAAGATTCCTTCGCGTCCCTTTTCGGTAACGCGGCCAAACCGAAACACCATACCTTCTCGGAGGAGGCCGGCGATTACTATGCCTATGAATACGATGAAAAAAACAGCTGCTATTACGCGCCTTACGGTATGTATGACGCCATGTACTACCCGGTGATGGATACGATCAGCCGGAGCGGCGACAAATATTTAGTGCGGGTCGGGTATGTCCGCCAGCCGGATATCCAAATCAACGATCTCGGCGAAGAAATCATCACGCCGGCCCAGGCGACATATTTCCAGATCTATACCGTCCAGCAAACCGAGATAGGGAATGTGATTATTCTGGCGGTGGCGGACGAAGACTGATAATCAACACATACACAAGAAATATGTTCTCCAGTCCGCGGACTGGAGAACATATTTTTTGTGGTGCGTTTTAACGCAAAGGATACTTCAATTTGTGATTTATAGCCCGCCAATCAACACAGGCACAAAAAATATATCCCGCGCCTCGGCGCGGAATGCATTTTTGTCTGCGTTTTTACGCATTTGCACAAACCAATTAATGCTATATTTTCGTCCGCAGGTATCCTGTCAAAAACAGTGATCCGCATACCACCACCAGCCCCTCTCTGCCGGCTGAGGACCGGGCTAAAATCAGCCCTTGCTCCGGGGATGCCGCGGCGACGGCTTGTCGGTCCGGGAAAAAAGAAACCAATTCCTCCGCCGGCATTCCGCGTTCAACCGGCGGGGTGACGCAGACGATCCGGCCGGCGAACCGGATAAAGATTTCAGCGCAGGCGACAATATCTTTATCCCGCAGCATACCGAGAAGGATCACCGGTTTTATCCCCGGGGATAACCGCCTGACGGTATCGGCCAGCGCCGCTGCGCCGGCAGGATTGTGGGCGCCGTCGAATATTGTCAGCGGATCTTCCGCAACCGCCTCCATGCGGCAGGGCAGCACTGCGGTTTCTATTCCGGCGGCGATATGTTCCGAAGAAATACGTAATCCCTTTCTCCCCAGCAGCTGTAAAACCGTAATCGCCGTCAACGCGTTATCCAATTGGAACCCGCCGGGCATTTTTAACCGGTATTCCCGGCCGCCATAGGTGAACCGACTGCCCCGCCAGTTCTCCTCCAGCAGGGCCGCCGCCGTCCGGTCGGGCTGGCTGACAGTCAGCCCCAGCTCCGCCGCCCGTTTCCGGATCATCGCTATGGCTTTGGCAGGCATCGCCGGCGAGACGGCCACTTCACAGGGCGATTTCAAAATACCGCACTTTTCCCGGGCAATATCTTCTATTGTATTACCTAACCACGCGGTGTGGTCGAGAGAGATCGGCGTCAGTACCGCGACTAAGGGAGGCGGCAGACAGTTGGTAGCGTCTCCCCCGCCGCCGAGCCCGCACTCGATCACGCACAGATCCGGGGCTTCGCGGGAAAACCAGAGCAGCGCGGCGGCGGTGGTGATCTCAAAAGGCGAAAGCGGATCGGCGAAGCCTGAGGTGGCCGCGGTCACCTCATTTTCCAGCGCCTGATATTCCGCCGCCAAAATAGACTTTATATCAATAAGGATCGTATCGCAAATAGAGCCGGCCGCCGGAGAGGTGAACAGTCCGCAGCGATAACCGGCGGCGGTTACGGCCGACTGGATTATTTTGGCGGTGGAGCCTTTGCCGTTGGTGCCGGCGATATGGACGGTACGCAGCCGCAGATGCGGATCGCCGAAAGCCGCCATCGCCGCGTTGATACGGGCGAGGCCGGGTTTGATGAGGGTGGGGAAAGTCATGGGCGGCCTCGTTTAATCAAATTTATTTAGTCGTATAACGCCTTTTTTTATCAGCAGGAATACCGTGCCGCCCAATATCCCAATCGAGCCGAGCGCAATGGATACATATATCATGGGATGGGTGCCCCCGGGCGCAATGTTTTCTGGAATAAGCTCCGCGACCGGCAATGGCATCGTTGCGGCGGAAGTCGCAGGGCCCGGTTTTTGGACGGTGACCGCCGGCGGTTCCGCCGGCGGGGTACTGCCCGGATCATCCGTAACAGATGGGGTATCCTTTATGGTTGTCGTAACCGTTGGGGCAGCAGTTGTTGATGTTGTAGATAAGATAGCATCGTTAATGATATCGGTTCGCGTGGTGGTCCGGGCAGTTGAAGGCGCGGTTGTTTTGACCGTCGTGACCTGGGTCGGGGCTACGGTGGTCACTGGGTCGGCGGGCTTGAGCGTGGTAGCCCGGGTGGTCGAAGTCGCGGTGGTTGTGACAGTCGTGACTTCGGTCAGGGTTGTGGTGGGCACAGGGTTGGCGGGTCTGGACGTGCCGCTCAGCCGCTCCTGCTCGCGGAGGATCAATTCATCCATTTGATTCTGCTGGGCTCTTGTGGTGTTCTTGGCTCTTGGCTCACTATACTCAGCCGTACCCACCCATACTGTTTTTGGCAGCGGATCAATCATATATTTGACATCCGAAGCGGTATACGAATAGCCGCCGCGGCGATAACCGGGAGGTTGCAGGTATTCCGGAGCAAAAACATATTGACCCCGCACGGCGTAGCAATAGAAGCCGTTTGCATCTTTTGCCAAAACATATCCCTCGGAAGAACGGATAAAATGCCAATACTCATCGCCTGTTGCATAATAGACGAAGGTTTCGCCGGTGGGTTGGACGCCGTTGTGCGGGCCGGGAAACATCGGTCCGGCAAAAACGGAAAAAGACAGCGCGAAAAAAAGAAAAAGGACGGCGGATAGGCATACATATTTTTTCATCATAATAACCTCCGGACTTATTTGTTGAGAAAACTCTCTATATATAACACTGACGAAGAGGGCAAAAGGTTTCAAAAAATGTGAAATAAGATGTGAAATATTTGCTCAACAAAAAATGTGTGTAACGGGAATCCTCAAATTCCCGTTACACACATTTTCAAGAGCAGGTGATGGGAATCGAACCCACACTATTAGCTTGGGAAGCTAAAGTTCTGCCACTAAACTACACCTGCGTATTTTTATTCCGGTATGTTTTTATCTTCCAATTTTCCGGGATACCCAGTATTCCAGCTTCGGATAAAAGCCTGTTATAACAACACTTTACCGCCAACAATTGATATTATATCAGAATTCCGAAGAAAACGCAAGAGCTTTTTGAAGATAAAATACTCACATCAATTCACGTCATTAAAAATCATTCCAACTCAAAAAAATGGGGCAAAAATGGGGCAAAGTATCATCGGAATCATTTAAAACAAAAAAACGGGGAACCATCGGATGCAATATCCGACAGTTCCCCGTCTCATTATTTATTCTGTTCCGTTCCCGCGGCGCCCGGCTTCCTTAAAATCCCCGCAAGCCTCCCGCTGAT
>WRDE01000010.1 GCA_009783605.1 Oscillospiraceae bacterium | reverse complement strand
AATTTCGGCGTCCCCTCGATGGGATTGCCGCAGTCCGGACAGCTTTTGGCCGCGGCCGGCGCCATCGGCTCGCCGCATTCGGCGCAGAATTTCATCGCGCCGTCCCCGACCGCGCCGCATTTGCCGCAGACCCGGAAGGCCTTGCCGCATTTGTCGCAGCTGAGCGAGCCCTCCGGCAGATCGGCGCCGCAGAAGGGGCAGGGATTGTATTTGTCGCCGCATTCGGGACAGAATTTGGCGCCGCGGTCATAGAGGAACCCGCATTTGTTACAAGCGACCTTATCGGTGAATGCCTTCTTTTCGGTTTTCACATGGGTATCGTGGCCGCAGACCGCGCAGAACCGTTTGTCGGCGTCGATCGAACCGCCGCATTCCGGGCATGTTTTGGTCTCTTTGATGCTGACCGCCCGGGAGATGCCGCCCATCTGTTCCCCGAAAGCGCCGCCGATGCCGACCCCCATCCCCAGCCCGACGCCGGCGCCCATCAGCCCCGCCTGGCCGCTGGAGGGGTTCTTGGCCGCCCCTTCCAAGGTGTCAAAGGAGCGCTCCTGGGTATAGTTGTAGCCGATGATATCCATCTCGGCCCGTTTGGCCAGCGCGCCCTTCAGCTTTTTGACCGCCGGATCCTCCTCCGGCACGTTGATATCGTTGACGTAGAAATTGACAAGATTGATGCCGAATTCCGACAGCACCGGCGCCATCCGCTCCCGCAGATGCTCCGACAGCTCGTCGAGATAGGCGTTGATCTCCAATACGCTGATGGTTTTTTTGATCAGATAGGAGGAGATGGAATCCTTGACCTTGGTCAGATACAGCCCCCGGAAATAATTCAGCACATGCTCCTTGCTGAAGGAGGGGAGGGTGCCGACCAGTTTGGTTAAAAAGGTCCGCGCATCGCCGATCTGGATACCGAACTGGCCATAGGAGCGCAGCGGGACAAACACGTTGTATTTCGGGTCCTGCAGCTGGATCGGGGTCGCGGTGCCCCACTTGATATCCAGCGAGAACAGCTTGTTTATGTACCAGACCTCCGCCTTAAACGGCGAGCGGCCGCCGAAGGGCAGGTTGATGAGCTTGCTGAGCAGCGGGATATTGGCGGTGGTCAGGGTATGCCGCCCGGGGCCGAACAGGTCCAGCGCCGCGCCGCCCTTGAACAGCATCACCTCCTGGGATTCGTTGACGATCAGCTGGGTCCAAGTCCCCAGCTCGTCATTGGGATATTTCCAGGCGAATATATCCTGCGGTCCGTCGTATTTGATCACATCAATAATGGCCATTGAAGTGCCCTCCTTTTAGTTCGGATATTACACCACTATAACTATAATATGTATGACGGATTTTGTCAATCCAAAACCGGTGAATAGATTGTGACAAAATTATGGCGGGGGGGATGCGGGGCTCGTGCGAAGCAGGACGTGCGCGTCCTGCAAGCGCGACTTCGCCTGTTCGCTGATTCTACCTGACTGCAAACAGCGCTTGTGCGTTGATCTTATTTGTGCGAATAATTAATAGTTTCCACATTCTGCACCCGGCACAGCCGCGCATACGCCCCGTCCTTTTCCATCAGCTCCTCATGCCGCCCCCACTCGGCAATTTTGCCGTTTTCCAGCACGATGATCTTATCCGCGCTGCGGATGGTGGATAGGCGGTGGGCTATGACGATCAGGGTCCGGGTGCCGGCGATTTCGCTTATGGCCTGCTGGATTGCCCGCTCGGTTTCGGTGTCCACTGAGGAGGTGGCTTCGTCCAATACCAAGATCGGCGAGTTGCGCAGCACCGACCGGGCGATCGACACCCGCTGCTTCTGGCCGCCCGACAGCCGCACGCCCCGTTCGCCGATCACCGTGTCATACCCCTCCGGCAGCGATTCGATATAGCCGGCGATACAGGCGGCTGTTGCGGCGGCTCGAATCTGCTCCGTCGTCGCGCCCTCGCACCCGTAGGCGATATTTTCGCTGATAGTGCCGTTGAACAGGAATACGTCCTGCAGCACTAAGCTCAGCTGCTCCCGCAGGCTGCGCAGCGTCATCTGCCGCAGGTCGATCCCGTCCATGGAGATCCGCCCCGCTTCCGGGTCATAAAACCGGGTGATCAGCGCCGACATGGTGGTTTTGCCGACGCCGGTAGGACCGACTAACGCCACCATTTCGCCCGGCGCCACGTCAAAGGTGATGTTTTCCAGCACCGGCAGATCGTCCTTATAGGAGAAGGACACATCCTCGAAGCTGAGTTGCCCCGACAGTCGCTCTACATCCTTAGCGTCCGGCGCGTCTTTGATCGCCGGTTCGGTATCCAATACCTCGAACACCCGCTCGGCCCCGGCGAGGGCCAGCTGCATATCCTCCACCATCCGGGTCAGCTGGGATACCGGCCCGTAGAGCAGGCCGATATACAGCAAAAACGCCACCACGTCGGCGATGGACATTCCGGAGTGCAGCGCCAGCAGCGGCCCGGCGATCAGGATGATCACGGTGCCGGCCGAGGTGATGAACCCGACGACCGGGTTGAGTATCCCGGAATAGAACAGCGCCTTGATCAGCGCGCCGGAGAATTCGCCCGCTTTGCGGCCGACCCGGTCCAGCTCGTGTTCCTGCTTGTTGAATACCTGAATCTCCTTCATGCCGGAGAAATTGTCCTGTAATATGCCGTTCAGCTCGGCGATCTTTTCCTGGCCCAGCCGGAAATGCTTGCGGATCCGCCGCAGGAGAAAAGAGATCAGCGCCAGAAACGGGATCGGGATACAGACCAATCCGGTCAGCGCCGGATTGATGGTCAGCATGATGATCAGCACCCCCGCCAGCATGACAATGTTGCTCACCAATTCAGGGACGGCGTGGGCGATCAGGCTCTCAAAGGTGGCGGTGTCGTTGATCACCCGGGACATCAGCTGACCGGTCTGCTTGTCTTGGTAATAGTGCATCGACAGCGCTTGAAAATGGCCGTATATATCGCTCCGGACCCTGGCGACCAACCGCCAGGAGGCCACATGGGCGAGGTAGCCGTATAAAAACTGGCAGACCGCTTTCAGGGCGAACAGCCCGAGCAGCAGCAGCGACAGCCAGACCACCGTGTCCATCGCATCGGCGTATTCGCCGGATTCCATCAGCGCGATGATCAGCTTGGTGACATAGGGCACGATCAGGGTGATGACGATCGAGGCCCCGGTGGCCAGCGTCGATATGACCAAATACTTATACCAGGGCCGGGCCATTTTGAACAGGCGGAGGATGTGTTTCATTGGATACCCCTTTTTTAATTCATAATGCTTAATACTTAATTATACTGGTTGGGGGGTGGTTTGTCAAATTTGCGGGGGAGATTATGAAAAAAGATAAACAGTTTTGTTTGGTTTATATTGATTTTTTATAATGAGTGGCGTATAATGAAAATGGAATAGGCATATTTTCCAAAAATTGGGCGGAATTCCATCAAATATTAACGGTATATCTCCCAAATCCCGGAAAAGAAGAAGTGGCAAGGGCTGCCGCTTTATTGGAAAACCGTCCGGAAATCCGTTGGGCGGGGCCCAGCTATCGCAATACGGGGCATTCGGCAGGGTAAGTTGGTAATATCACCGTTCAACAAACAACGGCTCCCATCCCCGGGAGCCGTTTTCCTGTTTGAATTTATCCCATCTCCAACTCCCGCTCCTCTTCGCTCTCGAACAGCCGCGGGTTCAGCAGCGCGCCGCTCCGCAGCTCCCGCAGCGCCGCCGCGGCTTTGGTGGTGCCGGCGGCTACCCGGCTGCCGGGCTCCCCGGCGATCCGGCAGGAGACGCCCAACAGCTCCTCCAACCGTTCCCGGAGGGCCGGCATCAGCGACATCCGGCCGGTCAGCATGATGCCGTGGGCCACCACGTCGCCGGCCAGCTCCGGCAGCGAATCCTCCAGCGCGGTGACCACCGCGTCGCCGACGGTGATGACCAGATCCTCGATGGCTTCGTGGATCTCGCCGGCGGGGATGGAGCAGATGCCGGGCAGACCGGTTTCGGTGCTGCGTCCCGGCACCCAGACCGGGAAGGTATCCGAGGGGATCGCCATTGAGCGGCAGCCGATCTCCCGCTTGATCCGTTCGGCGGTCAGCGGGCCGACCCAGTGGTTGTGGCGGTAGCGCATATACCGGATGATGGCCTCGTCAAAATTGTCGCCGCCCACCCGGATCGCGTGGACCGAGGCGATGCCGCCGAGGGTCAGCAGGGCGATACTGGTGGTGCCGCCGCCGATGTTGAGGGTCATCGAACCCCGTGCCTGCCCGACGTCCAATCCCGCGCCTACCGCCGCGGCCACCGGCTGATCGACCAGCACCACCTGCCGCACGCCGCAGGTACTGATGGCGTCCTGGACCAACCGCTGTTCCATGCCGGTGGCGGCCGTCGGCATCGCCAGCGAGACCCGGGGCCGGAATATTTTATAGGCGCAGACCCGGCGCATATAGTGCTGGATCATCCGCTCGGTCATTTTATAATCCGAGATAACCCCTTTGCGGATCGGCTGTATGGTTTTGAGCGAAGGGGGGGTGCGGCCGATCATCGGCAGCGCCTCGCGGCCGATAGCGATCATCTCGCCGGTCTCGGCGTCCACCGTCATCACCGACGGCTCGTCTAACACCACGCCGCGGCGGGGGTCATAGATGACGATATTGGAGGATCCCAGATCGATCCCCAGGTCGATTCCCCGCACCGGCCGCGCCCCCTTCCGCTGAAATTTTTCTCTAAATTTAAGTATACGATATTTTTTGCCTCTTGACAAGAAAAACATTATTGAGATATACTGTAAAACCATAACGGGATGTGGCGCAGTTTGGTAGCGCACTTGGTTTGGGACCAAGGGGCCGCAGGTTCAAATCCTGTCATCCCGATAAAAATCCGGTCGTTACGGGGCTTTTAGCCCTGTTAAGGACCGGATTTTTCTTTTTTTGTTTGCTGCTGGCATCTCTCGGTGAAAATCGGCCCTCATAGCGTTGCCCGATCTTTTTTGGCTGCCGGCAGTTGACGGAAATGCGCATGTGTGAGATATTATCAGTAAATCAGTTGGATCTGCAACAAGTATTTTTTGTACTTGATTTTTTATCCTGCGGGGTGTATACTATATACGAATTTTCCCGGAAAAGGTCATATATTGTATGAGCCACTATTTGTCAACCTCAGAAACGGTGAAAAAGTGGGGATTTATCAGGCGTACAGGACTTTTTTTGCTCCTCCATAAGTGAAGTCTGACTCGTAAAAACAGAAAGGAAACATCGTATGCAATGCGGTGGTAAATTATTAGTGAAAACTGTGGAGTTTTCCGACATTTCCAGCCTGTTTGATATCCCGGAATACAGCGGAAGTGAATTTCATATAATATCCGGACCGTGCGCGGTTGAAAATCAGGAGCAAATGGAGTGTATAGCTCAATTAATCACCAAAAATGGACTAAAATTTATCAGAGGCGGATTGTTTAAGCCGCGGACTTCCCCCTATTCTTTTCAGGGATTGCAGCGCCAGGGTTATGGGCTGCTAAAACGGGTGTGTGAAAAGTTTTCGCTACTCAGTATATCGGAAATATTGGATCCCCGTGATGTGGAAGAAGCCGTACAATACATAGACGTTATTCAAATCGGTTCAAGGAATATGCAAAACACATCCTTGTTAAAAGAGATTGGCCGCAGCGGTCATCCTGTGTTATTAAAACGGGGCATGATGTCAACGCTTGAAGAATTCTTAATGGCGGCCGAATACATAGCGGCGGCGGGGAACCGGAAGCTGATCCTGTGTGAACGGGGCATAAGGACTTTTGAGGGAAGCACCCGAAACACGCTGGATATCAGCAGCGCAGCGATTATTAAGAAAGAAACCTCCCTTCCGGTGATTGTGGATTTGAGCCATTCATTGGGAAGGAAAGATATCCTTGTACCGGTCGCAAAAGCGGTCAAAGCGCTTGGCGTCAACGGCATTATGCTTGAGGTTCACAATAATCCGCCGGAGGCGTTATCCGATTCCGAACAGCAGCTGTCGCCGGAAGAGTTTCAACTGTTTTATGATGAAATGAAAAGGTCTTAATCATTTCGGTTTCAAAGGGGCGGGAGGTGAGTGAAAGAATGAAGCAAGCGGTTATCACATTTGCTTTGGGAGAGGCTGCGCGGCAAACCATTGTTGTCAATGAAAAACAGAGCTGGTTTACGGTTGGCAGAAGCCCGGACTGTACCATTCAGCTGGGAGAAACAACCGTTTCCTCCCTCCACGGCTGTTTTTTCTGGGAGCAGAATCAGCTTTTTTATGCCGATCAGAACAGCACCAACGGCTCATTCGTGAACGGCAGGCGTATCAGCGCGACGGTTGCGCTCTGGGATGGCGCGGTGGTTACGCTGGGCGGCATGCATTCTCAGAATAAATTCATCGTTGCGTTTCCTGAAGCAGCCCAAAACGGGCCGCCGGTACCAGCGGGCGCTTCCTTTCCGCAAAACAAATCCGTTCTTTTTGCCGGACGTGACTTTTCCTGCGATATCATTCTGCCCCTGCATAACGTTTCGCGTTTTCACGCCAAGCTGTATGCGCGCAACGGACGCTATTACATTGAAGACAATAACAGCACCAACGGCACCTTTGTCAACGGGATCCGTATCGTAAAGCCATGTGCCGTTACCCCGAGGGATACCGTATATATCGGCGGTATCCGGCTGCGTCTGCAGGACGGCACGCTGGTCGTTGCCGATGACCAGCAGGGCCTTTCGGTCCAGCTTTATGATGTATACCGGGATGTACCGGATAAGAATGGGCGGAAAACCATTCTTGAACACATCAGCTTTTGTGTTGAACCCAACGAATTTGTGGCGGTTATCGGCGGATCCGGCGCGGGAAAATCCACGCTGATAAACATCCTTTGCGGCAAGACAACGGATTATGGCGGCAGCTTTACATACAATCATGCCACAGAAATGGATTCCCGGAGTATCTTCAAAAGCGCGATCGGATACGCGCCTCAAAACGACATCCTGTATCACGATCTGACGCTCAGCCAAATGCTCTATTATTCCGCGAAACTGAAAATGCCGCAGGATACCGGGCCGGAAGAGTATAAAGAGCGGGTTATACAGGTGATCCAAACGGTGGCGCTGTCGGGGAGCGAAAACACCTTGGTCAAAAATCTTAGCGGCGGGCAGAAAAAACGGGCCAGCATTGCGGTCGAGCTGTTATCGGACCCGAAGCTTTTCTTCTTTGACGAGCCTACTTCCGGACTGGATCCCGCCACCGAGCGTACCCTTATGCGGATGCTGAAAGGTATGACCCGCGACAATAAAACCATTATCGCCGTCACCCATATCACGCAAAATTTGGATTTATGTGATAAGATTATTGTGCTGGGCGCGGGAGGCAAGCTCTGCTTTTTCGGGGCGCCGAAGGATGCCTGTGTGTTTTTCGGCGTGAAAGACATCGTGGATATTTACGATATCATCAACAAGAATCCGTCTGTCTGGCAGCAGAAATTCGCGGGGAAAAATCCGCATAACCGCAGCGGTACAGGGGTATCCGCAGCGGGACAGCAGAGCCAGAAAAGCAAGAAAGACGTCAAGGCGGGTTACAATTCGGGATGGAGTCAGTTTGTCATACTTTGCGCCCGGTATCTGCGGCTGCTGTCCGGCGATCCCAAGCGCTTGCTGCTATTGATATTGCAGGCGCCGGTGCTGGGCGTACTGCTGATGTTGGTGTCCGACAGCGCTCTTTCTGACAGCACGGTGTTTGCCTATTCCTCCACCGCAAAATCCATGCTGTTTTCACTCACCTGCGCGGTTTTTTGGGTCGGGATGCTCAACTCGATTCAGGAGATCTGCAAGGAACGGGATATATTCGAGCGCGAGCGGATGTCCACAGTCCGGCTGCTTCCGTACATCTCCTCCAAGCTTGCGGTCATCGGTATCCTCTGCGCTTTGCAATCTCTTGTGATGCTTTTGGTGGTGCGGCTTTTCAGCGGAAGCTTCCCGGCAAACGATTTTGGCTTCCAGCCGTTTTGGGCTTTTTACCTGACCACCTGCCTGACCACCCTGTCCGCCGCCTGTTTAGGGCTGGCCATTTCCAGCCTGTCCCCCAACCCCGACCGGGCTATGGCCATCGCGCCGATTGTTTTGCTGCCGCAAATCATTTTTTCCGGTGTGGTGTTTGAGTTGACGGGATTCCTCAGCTTTATTTCCGGTATCATCCCCTGCAAACACAGCATGCAGGGCTTTGGTATACTCACAAATTTCAACGCGCTGCCCACGTCCTCCGAGACAGCAACGCAATCCATCGACGCCTTATACAGCGCAACCGACGTCGCGCGCCTGTACGGGAGTTGGATAGGCTTGCTGGTTTGCTCTCTCATCTGCATCGCCATTTTTGTAATGGCGGTAAAAACAAAAAAATCATAATAAGGAGAATGGACATGAACAAGAAAACAATTATTGGTGTTTCCGTAGGCGTTTTGGTGGTCGCGGCGGCGGTCATCGCGTATTTTGTGTATGCCGCAGGCGCATACGCGCAGTATTCCTCCGCGTTTTCCAAGACCTTCAAAAACGACAGCTTTGAAATCAACACGAGCATTCAGGCCTCAGTGGACGGTTCAAACATTTCCTCAACCGGCAATTTCAAGCTCAAAGGCATGAAAGGCAACCCGCAGTTTCTCAACACAATGCAGATCGACGGCAAGGCTATCATCCAATTCTGTGACGGTGTGTATATCTATACCGACGACGGCAACACAAAGAATAAAATTGAAATGGGCGCCACACCGGAAAAACGGCAGGAGAAAGAGGACACAGACTTTTCTTATGATGCCTACATCGGTGAGTTTTCCAGCCTGCTTGACGCGGGAAAAATTAAGGAGCTGAATACGCTCGATCCGATTCCGGAGAAATATGTGGATAAAATCGAAAAGAAAGAGATAAGCGACGGCACACAGTATACCGTCACGCTTCTCCCTCAAATCGTCGATGATATGATTGCCACCGTTTTAACCGAGAAGCTGTCGGATCCGAAGCTGAATCCCGCCGTTACGGTCAATAGCATAACCTATTCGGCGACAGTTAAGAACGGGTATGTTTCGGTGATTACGCTGAAGGTGGACATGGATGTTACGGCGCCGGAGGAAACCGCGGCGAAAGCGGCTGAAGTGATATTTACGCTTAATCCGGTTAATCCGGGCCAGACAGTCAGTTTCAGTTTGCCGGATACGAACGGATTTTAAGCAGTAAGAGGACGCTATGAAGGTTTATACAGAGTATCTTCCGCACGCAAGAGAACAGTGGGACAAGGTGCGTCTGCTGCAGTCGGAGGGGCTGATTTGTGATGACGGAGAATTTGTTCCGTCGGTGCATTATCCGCCGATCACGCAGTACAGCGACCTCTCTCCGGACGAGCTTCTGGACTCCTATACCCTGCCGGCGGATGGAAAGACGGATGTTTATGTACATTTCCCGTTTTGCATACAGTCCTGTACATTCTGTCATTATCCCGGGCTTGTCGGCAATCAGGCGGCGGAAAAGGACAGGTATATCCGGTATTTGAAAAAGGAAATGGAGCTTTATCTGGAGCGTTTTCAGATAGAGCGGCTGTGCCCGCGTTCGGTGCTGGTCGGCGGCGGGACGCCGACCTATCTGTCTCCGGCGCAGCTTGAGGATTTTCTTTTGTTCTTCTGTAAAAAGGTGGATTTGTCGGGGTGCAGGCAATTCAATTACGACGTTGACCCCAATACGCTGGTGGGAGAGGAGGGCCTGACGCGGCTGAAAATCCTTCGTGAACACGGCGTGACGCGGCTGACCATCGGCGTTCAGTCTCTCGATGACGGGGTATTGCGGTGTATGAACAGGGCGCATGACGCCAAAACAGCGCGGGAGGCCATTGAAAATACAAAGCGCTTCGGATTCGATCTGAATATCGAATTTATCTTCGGTCACCCCGGGGAAACGCTGGAGAATTGGGCGGAGGTCATCCAGCAGGCGGTACAGCTGAATACCGATGAGATTCAGCTGTACCGGTTAAAGGTGCTGGCCTACGGTGATAAGCAGGGGCATATCATCAACAGGAGAGATGCCGTGCCCGATTTTGAGCAGACCATGCTGATGAAGCAGATTGCTATTGATATTCTGAACGAAAACGGATGGTTCGAAAATTTACGCCGGGTTTACACGAAATCCAAAAAGAATATCTCCCATTATGCCTATAACCAGTGCTGCAATCTGTATGATCAGGCGGGATTCGGGCTGACCGGGTTTTCCAGCTACCGTGACCGCTTTTCCCTGAACACCCAGCATTTCGACCGGTACTATGCCGCCATCGACAATAACACCCTGCCCATATCCAGAGGGGTTATCCGATCCCCGGAGCAGCAGCTGCGCTGGTCGGTCATTTTGCCGTTGAAAAACATGGAGGTCAAGCGGGCGGCGTTTGAAAAAATGAACGGGAAACCGCTGCATCAGATCTTTACGCAAAAACGGAAGCTCTTGCGGGATTTCGGTTTGCTGCTTGAGGACGAGCGCTCCATCCGGCTGACCGGGCTGGGCTCTTTTGTCGCTGACGAAGTGGCGGAGCAGTTTAATTCTGTCGAGTATCTGCCCTTTGAGAGGTCAAGATATGCCGGCGGCCGATTGAATCCGTACTTAAATAATACGACACGTGACGCGTTTGGCGGATGAAGGAAGGCGATCTTATTATTGCAAGTATAAGTATAAAAGGGAGCCGCATATGAAAAATCCAATTGATATTGTCAGCGATTCCAAGCATTCTTTGGTGCATATCGGAAGTTTGGATTCCTTTGACCTCACCGAAGGAGGGAAAAGGGCGGCTTCCGATATGCTGCGGTATTTTGACACACACGACCTCTCTTGTCTGAAAGATGCTGTAAAAGCGTATGACAGACTGATCCCGGTCGAAAATTTCGGGGGGGAATACACCGCTCTGCGCTGGATCTGTAAACTGCTTTTGGCGCCGGCGTCAAAGATTGCCAAACGTTTTTTGGACGAGCCGGTGGTAGAGAGCTGGTACAGATATCTCAGCGATAACAATTTTGAGAAGCTGAGGCTGTATATCCAGTATAAATATCATTTTAAGGATTTGACCTTCGGCGATATGGAAAACAGCCGTATGCTGCGCTTTTTGGAGGACTTTATCCTGTTCTCCAATCCTGACCGTGAGCGATGGGAAAAAACCGCGCGCATCCTGCGGAAGCTGCGGATCGAACCCGGTCTGACCGTTGCCGACGTGGGGTGCGGATCCGGCTATTTTACTTTCAAATTCGCGGATATGGTCGGCCCGGAGGGAAAGGTATACGGAATCGAAATAAACCCGCTGCACATTGAGTATCTAAAAAGCTTTGTCAAAACAAACAATCTCCGCAACGTGGAGATTGTCACAAGCAATCTGGACGGCATCGGCCTGCAGCCGGACGTAAGGGCAGACATCGTGTTTTCCTGTTCACTTTTTCATGTCCTGTATGCCTGTTTTAACGAAACTGACCGCAAGGCGTTTATCGAAAGTATTCGGCGCACGCTGCATCCGCACGGCGCGCTGATCGTAATGGACAACGATTTGATAAAGGACGGGGATCTGCCTTATCACGGTCCGTATATCGCAAAGGATTTACTCATCAGCCAGTTACACCATTACGGATTTTGGTTGGTCAAACGGGTTCAGGTGACCAAGCAGCGGTATGCGCTGATTTTTGAACAAACCAAAGTCAGCGCTCTTCCGGATAATACAAATCTTGAGCAGGGCGTTATCTCAGCCATGACCGGCGTTTCTTTAGTGAAATACGCACTTGCCGACGCGGCCCCTTCCGCGCGGTACAGTGAAAAGGGCAAGCAGGCCGCGGAGATGTTCTATAAAGCGCTGACAGATAAGCAGGGCTTCGGCACGGTGGCGGACGCGTATGAAAACATCATTCCGGCCGAACGCATCGGGGATGAATATACCGCCTTTGTGTGGTTCTGCGAGGTTATGAAAGCGGATGAACAGATACGGTCGCACATGTTGTCCGATTCTTTGGCGAGGGAATACTATGATTACTTTTCAGCTGATGATTTTGCCCTGCTGAAACGATATCTGACGCAAAAATATGAGCTGTCGGCGGATATCAAAGAGCCGATAGACAATCTGATGCAGATCGGCGAATACATCGCCTTTAACAATCCCGCGCGGGACCGCTGGGAAAAAACGGATGAAATGCTGAAGTATATGGGGATTAAGCCGGGCCATGTGGTTGCGGATGTCGGCTGCGGGAGCGGCTACTTTTCCTATAAATTCGCGCGGATGACGGGTGCCGGAGGAAAGGTATATGCCACCGAAATCAACAAAGAGGCGCTCTCCTATGTGGAGTCCATGCGTGACCGCTATCAGCTGAACATCATTCCGGTTATAAGCGCGCTGAATGACACAAAATTGCCGGCCGGAGAGATAGATACGGTGTTCATGTGTTCCATGTACCATGCCGTGTATGTCGCTTCCATCGAGTTTGTCAAGGACGCGTTTATTGCGAGTATAAAGAACGCGTTAAAAAAAGACGGAAGACTGATCGTTGTCGACAACGAAATATCCCGTGCCGGTATTCCCGATTATTACGGTTCCGGAATAGATCGGCGGCTGATTATCAGCCAGCTTACGCATTATGGATTCAGATTGGTGGATGAAAAGCAGTTCATTCCACAGCGCTATATTTTAATATTTCAAAAAGAATCAGTATAAGAGCGATCATAGAGGAGGATCATGATAGTGACCCGTGAAGAAATAAAAAGCCGGCTTCAGGCAAGAGGCGGAGAACAGCAGGAATTGTTCTCCCATGCAAGGCAAGCCAGAGATAAGGCGCAGGGAAACAGGTTGAATATAAGAGGCGTTATTGAATTATCCAACAGTTGTGTTGAAAACTGCCAGTATTGTGCTATGAGGCGTGACAATCACGCGCTGAACCGTTACATTCTTGATGAAGCGACCGTTTTATCTGTTGCCGGTGATATCATCAACGCGGGAATACCCACTGTTTTTTTGCAGAGCGGCGAGTCGCCCAAGTGCGGTCAGCTGTTAGAGCGTATCATACCGGAAATATATACAAGATATCATTGCAGTATCATACTGTGTGCCGGAAAAAGAGATGCTGAAACATATGCGCGTTATAAAGACGCCGGGGCGGAAGGGTACATATTGAAGTTTGAGACCGCCAATCCCGCGCTTTATGAAGACGCAACCGGGGCAAGCCATCAGGAACGGCTGTCCTGCATACGCGGCATACGCGCTGCCGGGATGAAGCTGGGCACCGGAAGTATTGTGGGATTGCCCAATCAAACATTGGAGGATATTGTTGACGATATCCTTCTTGCCGCCCATTTTGCCCCTGATTTCGTCAGCGTCGCCCCGTTTATACCGAATAGCGGCACCCCCTATGAAACTGTTCCGAAAGGCGACATTGATCTGACGCTGAATACAATGGCGATATGGCGCATTCTATTCCCGGCCGCGCTGATTCCAACCGTAAGCGCTTTGGAATATATCCATCCCGACGGACAGGCCGCGGGATTAAGCGCCGGAGCAAATGTTATTACGATAAATTTCACCCCGAAACAGAGCCGTGATAAATACGCTATTTATGCAAAGGACCGTTTTGTCGTCAGCCTTGAGCATGCGCATAAAACAGCCGAAAAAGCCGGAATGCCGCTGCATGTAGTATAAGCATAGACAGCTTCGGAGCGCACGGGAACCGCTATAACCGGCCGGAGGATGAAATCATGACAAATACCCCCTATAAACGCAAAAAAGCCATGCCAATCCTTATTGTATTCCTCTTGCTGCTGTCAGTATTGGCCGGCTGCGGCAGCAGCTCGGATTCTCTGTTGCCGGGCGGCAAAATTCCCGAAGGGGTGTGGCTGCCCTTTGATGAAAGCGGGAAATGGATCTGGAGCGCCGCTGAATTCAGTGATGCCCGCGTCGAGCACCTGAATGAAAGAACCGAAGGGTATGCCGTCTCGTCCAATCTCACCGCCCGGGAAAACGCGCAGGCGTTTATCGACCTGATGAACGGGACGCAGAAGGAGCTGCTTGGCGCGGTCAAACAGCCCCTGAGTTCCGATGATCCGATCTTCGCCGAATTTGACCGCGGCACTGAGTTGTATTGGATTCGCATGAGTATATCGGAGCCGGAGCAGTACCACATGGCGACTGTATCGAAAACGGCGGATTGCGGATATCTGTGGTTCCGTTTATATGAATATTCCAAAAGGGACGATTATTTTTATTCGCTCTACAGAATTGATCTGAACAGCGTCCGGGCGCTGGAACAGTTTTTTGAAGGCCTTGAAAAAGAGCAGGATGTGCTGTTCGCAAAGCCGGTCCTCTATCTCTACCCCGAGGACGAATTGGACGTCAGTGTAAAATTGGCGTACAAGGGGCGGCTGGCCGTCACCTATCCCGCGTATCATGACGGGTGGCAGGTCCGCGCTTATCCTGACGGGAGTTTGATAAACAGGGCTGACGGCTTGACATACAGCTATCTGTTCTGGGAGGGTATTCCCGACCATCCGGCACGGTGGGATCTGAGTGAAGGGTATTGCGTCGCCGGCGCGGATACGGCTGTGTTTTTACAGAAAACCCTCAGCGAATTGGGGCTGACGCCGCGGGAATACAACGAGTTTATCGTGTATTGGCTGCCGCAGATGCAAAATAACCCCTATAACCTGATTGCTTTCCAATGGGAAAACTATGACAAACTCGCGCCATTGGAAATCCATCCCTTTCCCGATTCGGTTTTGCGGGTATTCATGGTGTTTGCGCCGTTGGAAAAACCGGTTGAGATAAACACCCCCGCCGCGCAGCCATCCTTTGAGCGAAACGGGTTTACCGTGGTCGAGTGGGGCGGATCGAAAATTGCGTACAGCAGATAAATCATCACTTGAGAACAGCCAAAAATACACCCGGAAGCCGTTTGAACCGACGGCTTCCGGGTGGTTTATTTTTGCGCCTATTTTATCGTATACTTCCCGACTAACGCCTGTAGAATCAGCCTTGCGTCGGCGACGTCGACCTTGCCGTCGCCGTTGATGTCGGCGGCTTTCAGCTGATCCGCCGACAGGGTGGCTTTGCCCACGATATATTGCAGGATCAGCCGGCTGTCCTCGATGCCGACGGTGCCGTTGCCGCTGACGTCGCCTTTCTTGAGGGCCTTTCCGGGGATCTTGATTTTTTGCCCGGCATAAATGGTGTAGGGCGATTTGATACTGTTGTATTCCGCGATGGCCTGCCAGGTGGTCCAGGAATAATTGCGGGCGATTATGGACAGGGTTTCACCGGCGGCGACGGTATGGATGAGATCGCCTGCGGCCGGCGCTTGGTCGGCGGGGTAGGGCGGGCGGCCGTACCCGACGACACAGGTCAGGGCGCGGTACAGCATCCGGCAGGCGTTGTCAACGTTGCCCTCGATGGTGGTGATCTGCTTTT
>WRDE01000009.1 GCA_009783605.1 Oscillospiraceae bacterium | reverse complement strand
GGCGTAAAAATCATTGGGGAAAACGCGTTCCGGTTCTGTCAGAATTTGAAGAAAATCGAGTTGCCGGACAGCCTGACCCGGATCGGAGATGCGGCTTTTCATCTGTGCCCTCTGGAAGAAATCACCATACCCGCCGGCGTAACGGATATCCACAAGGCGGCGTTTTGGGGATGCGCGGAATTAAAAAATATCTTTGTGGATAAAAACAATCAAAAATACACGGATATAAATGGGGTGCTGTTCAACCGAGAAAAAACAAAATTATGTATATATCCCGAAGGAAAAACCGATACATATTATGCGATACCGGAGGGTACAAAATTTATAGATTGCAACAGCTTTAGCAGGAGCCTTACCGAACTTGTCATACCCGAAGGGGTGACAACAATAAAAAACGAATTCTGGTTTGCATGGGCCGCCACGATAACGGTACCACGGAGCGTAACAAAAATTGAATCTGAGATTTTAAACGGTAAACTCGGTATAAAAACAGACGTGGTGATCCGGTGTTATGAAGGCTCCTATGCCCATGAATTCGCTAAAGATAAAGGGATAAAATATGAGTTGATATAATATGGTTTATTAACGACACCCCCGAAAATCATACGGTTTTCGGGGGTGTCGTTGAAAATTCTCTTCCCGGACGCGGCGGCGAAACCAGCGAACGCCCGGTATCAATGCATACAAGCCCTCTCAAATAATCCGGCGTTCGCGAGTGGGGCTTTCGCGAGTGGGGTCACCCGAACAAGCTGCCCAAAAGCCCCTTCTTCTTCCCCTTATGCTCCCCCGGCGTCGGGTCGAAGCACTGTCCCGGGCGGTTGACCAATATCGTCTCCTCGCCGATCACTTCGATCTCCTTCCAGGGGATGATCAGATCCTCCTCCCGCCCCAGCAGCCCGAAGCATTTCGGCCGCCCGTGGAGGACGATGGCGCAGAGATGAGCGGTGCAGGTATCCACCTCCACATCGTCCACGCACCCCAACCGGCATCCGTCGCTGACATTGATCACTTCTTTCGCGCGCAGATCAGTCACCCTGCAAAACATCTTCGCACCCCGTTTTTCATAGCATATATTGATATATATGGGGGAGAGGGATGAAATATGCGCAGCGTTCCCTGTATATCGGGGAATGCTGCGCACATCGTATCGGGCTTATTCCGGCTTTTCCTGCGCGATGGTTGCCGGATTGCGCAGACTCTGCCGCACCGACCGGACCTCGCCTAACCGCGCCGCCAGCGCTTCCTCCGTTTTGCGCAGCATATCCTCCGAAAAATCAAAAGCGCCCCGGCGCATCTCCCGGGATTTTTGCTGGGCGTTGCTCATCATTTCGGTGGCCCGCAGCTGGGCGGATTTGACGATCTCCTCCTCCGCAACCATTTTCCGGGCCCGTTCTTCGGCGGCGCGGATGATGGTTTCCCCTTCCCTGCGGGCGGTTTGGATGATTTCAGAACGGTCGGCGACAATGGCGCGGGCCTGCCGCACCTCTACCGGGATGTTGAGCCGGAGCGCATCGAGCAAATTCCCGATCTTTTCCGCTTCGATCAGGTTTTTGTTGATCAACGGCATACGGGTGGATTTATCGACCAATTCATCCATCTGATCCAATATTTCCTCTACATTCATGTTTACAGCCCCTTTCTTATAAATTGTAAATGGCAAATGGCAAATTGTAAGGATGTTTTAGTTTTTAGCAGAACAATTTGTTGGACGATTCTATGGATTTCCGCCGGTAATTTGCAATTTTTTCTCGATGATCGGTATGATACAGGCCGGCACAAAACCGGAGATATCGCCGCCGAGGGCCGCTACCTGCCGCACTAACGAGGAGGACATATACATCAACTCGGCGGTGGTGGTGAGGAACACCGTTTCGGCGGCAGGGTTGAGCTTGCGGTTGGTCAGCGCCATCTGGAACTCGTATTCAAAATCCGACATCGCCCGCAGCCCCTTGATGATAGCGGAAGCGCCGCGGGTCCGGACATAATCGGCCAGCAGCCCCTGATAGCTGTCGGTCTCGACGTTGGGGAACTCCGCCGTCGAGAGACGCAGCATCTTCAGCCGTTCCTCCATGCTGAACATATACCGCTTTTCGGCGTTGGTCATCGCCAGCACGATCACCCGGTCAAACAGCTGCGCCGCCCGGCGGATGATATCGAGATGCCCTTCGGTAACCGGGTCAAAGCTGCCGGGGCAGACGGCTAATGTTTTCATATCGTTTCACCTTTTAAGTATTTATAAATCACCGTCCGGCCATACCGGTAGGCTTTCGCCAGCGCCAGCCCGCCGATCTGCTCCGGCAGCTGTATCTCCGCGTCGCTCTCGGCCATTACCACGCCGCCGGAGCGGATCTTCGGCGCGAGCAGCGCCAGTGTCGGCGCCAACAGGTTCGCTTCATACGGCGGGTCCAAAAATACCAGATCCACCGGCTCCCGCATGGCGGCGATGCAGGCGGCCGCGTCCTGACGGCGGACGGTCGCTTTTTCCTCTAACCGCGCGGCGGCCAGATTCCGGCGGATCACCTCGACGGCGGCGGGGTTGTTGTCCACAAAGGTACAATGTGCCGCGCCGCGGCTCAACGCCTCAATACCGAGGGCGCCGGAGCCGGCGAACAGGTCCAGCGCTTCCCGCCCTTCCACATCAAACTGGATGGCGCTGAACAGCGCTTCCTTGATACGCTGGGTGGTGGGCCGGGTATGCGCCCCCGGCAATGTCCGCAGCGCAACGCCGCGGGCGCTGCCGGTGATAATTTTCATGGACACCTCCGGGGTAGTGGATAGTGGTCAGTGATTAGTGATTAGTGGGCGGCAGCGTTATGACATGCCTTTATCTTTTTTATAACTTGCGGTGACGGCTTTCATCACCGCCGCCTCGAAACCGTTTGTCTGCAGCGCGGCTATGCCTTCGATGGTGGTGCCGCCCGGTGAGCAGATGCGGTCAATCAGTATGCGGGGATGTTCGCCGGATGCCAGCAGCATCTTGGCCGATCCCAGCACTGACTGGGCCGCCACGGCGGCGGCCAGTTCTTTCGGCAGCCCGTGGCGGACGCCGGCCTGGGCCATCGCGTCGATATAGAGGTGGGTATAAGCCGGCGAACAGGCGGCCAGTACCGAAAAGATCGAAAACAGCCGCTCTTCCAGCTCATACACCCCGCCGAAGGAGCCGAAAATCGTCCGCACCGTCTGTTTGTCGTCCTCAGTGACCCGGGCGTTGCCGCAGAAAGCCGAGACCGCCTGTCCGACCTGGGCATTCATGTTCGGCATGGTACGGACGATGGCGGGGGTACCGTCCAGCAATCCCTCAACCGACGCAATTGTCAATCCGGCGGCGATCGAAATGATCAACGGGCGGGCGGCGGTCAGCGCAGCAGCGAGCGGCGGCACTACGGCGGGGAAATATTGCGGTTTGACCGCCAGCACCACCGTTTCGCTCATGTCGATCAGCGCCTCCGGCGAAGCGGCAGCCCGGACGCCGCATTTCTCCGCCAGCGCCGCGGTTTTGGCTGCGTCGATATCGTAAATGATAATGTCTTCGCCGGAAAACCCGCCGTTTACCATCCCGCGGATCATCGAACCGGCCATATTGCCGGCGCCGATAAACCCAACTGTCATGCCAAACCACCACCCTCTCCGGAAATATATATTGTATATTATAGTTTACGACTTTTAACGGATGAAGTCAAGAAAATCCCGTTGACGGGGGAAAAATTTTTACAACCCTTTAATAAAAACAACAGAATTCATAATAATTTTACATACTTTGTGTTGAAATATCTTCAAAAAGGGTTGCGTTGATTTGCTATAATATGATACAATAAAAAGACACAACTTGCCGGTTGATATTAGTGATAATCAACAAAATTAATCCAAGTGCCCGGAACTGTTTGGAGGGAGATTTTCCATGACCCGTATAACCGCTTTTTTCCGCCGTTTTCCCATTCTTTTCGCCGGGATATTGGTTGTCGCGCTGGCTGTCGCCGCGGTCGTCGTAAGCGCCGAATCGGCCGGGAATCCCGATACCGGCGGTGGTATATACGGCGGAGATGACCGCCGCGGTCATGTGGCGGGGAAGGATACTATTGGAATCGAAGACGCCCGGATCATGCTGCAATATATCGTGGGCAAGGTCCCGGTCCTGTCGGAGGAACAGTTTGAAGCGGCCGATATCGACTGTGACGGGAATGTTACCGTGAGTGATGTCCGGATCTTGCTGCAATATCTCGTGGAAAAGATCGACGCTTTCCCGCCCCGGCCCACCGCCCCCACCGAAAGTACATCAACCACCGAAGAGAACAGCTCGGATAGTACGACCATATCCACCGGAACCGAACCGACGTCTTCCAGTACCGATACCGAACCCACTGAAACCGAGACTACCGATACTGAGCCGACCGAAACAGAATCAACCGATACCGAATCGACCGACACTGAACCGACGGATACTGAACCAACAGACACCGACCCCACAGATACCGATCCCACTACCGATACAGGTACAACGACAACCAGCACGACTACGACTACAACGACGACTACAACTACAACTACAACCACAACCACGACAACAACCACGACAACAACCACGACTACCACCACCACAACCACGACTACCACCACCACAACTACAACTACAACAACCCAACCGACGAACACCATTCAGATCGGTGATTATTATAACGGCGACTATAATAAATATCAGGGCGCGGCTTTTGCTTATGAACCGGGTAATAATACGACCTGGATGGACCAGGGGATGTTCGGCAGGTTCCTGCTGCGGCGGGAGGAAAATCCGAATCTGCCGTTCAGCATCGCCTGCTATAACAGCAACTCCCGCCGGGAGGTCAGCGCGCTGCTGCCGGCCGGCGTGGATCTGCGGGCGCTGGTACCGGTGTTTTCCGTGCCCGGCGGCGCCTATGTGACCTGCAACGGCAGCCCGGTCGTCTCGGGTGTGACGGCACTGGATTTTTCCGCGCCGGTTACCTTGGTGATCCACAACGGGGCTTCCCAGGCACCACTGAAAATCATCGTGGAGACGCTGAACACCGGATTGCCCTCGGTTGCGATCACCACCGGCGACATGAGCACCATAGACAGCACCGTCAATTATAAGCCGATCAGCTTTTACGCGGGCGGCGGCGACCCGGAACTCTGCGATTATGTCCAATTGGAAAATCTGTTTACCACCGGCGGGGCCCGGGGACGGGGGAATACCAGCTGGTGGTTCCCGAAAAAACAGTTTAAGATCAAGCTGACCAATAAAACCCCGGTACTGGGAATGCCCCGGGCTAAGGATTGGGCGCTGATCAACAATTTTGAGGACAAATCCCTGCTGCGCAACCAGTTGGGGCAGTATCTGGCGGCCCAGACCGGCATGGAAGTCATCCTGAAGATGGTCCAGGTGGATTTCTGGTACAACGGCCGGTATATGGGCACCTATGTCTTTGCGGAACACAAGGAGATAGACGAGAACCGGGTGAATATCCCGCCGTATTATCCCGGCGCCAAGCCCGGAGAGATCGGCTATTTGCTGGAATTCGACGGCCATTGCCCCGAACGGGTGGGCGACAATTGGGGCAAATGCGAACGGCCGATAGGCGACGGGGATTTTATGCCTTACTACAACCCCGACGCGGATAACCTGTTTTTCCAGATCCCCATCGGCCACAAATGGGTGCGGATCAAGGATCCCGACTATCTCACCGAACTCAAGAACGATACCGGCCATATCCGGTATATCCGCGACAAGGTGATGGAAGCGGTCAGCGCGCTGCAGTCGCGAATCTGGAGCGAGATTGACCGGCTGATGGATGTGCGGTCGTTTGTCAAGTGGTATATCGTTGAGGAATATATGAACAACACCGACTCCAGCTTCCACGGCAGCTGCTTCATGTATCTGGCGCCGGGCGGAAAATTCAAGATGGGGCCGGTCTGGGACTTCGACCGCAGCGCCGGCGCCTGTGAATACTGGAACTGGCCGTCCGAACGCCCCGATGACCTGTATCAATCCGGCGCCGCCTGGTTCTATCTGCTGTTCGAGCACCCCCAGGCCCGGGCGATCCTGAAAGACGAGTGGAACAAATTTTATAACAACACCGCCAGCCTGCCGGCCTGGGTGGATCAGCAGGCGAACATCATCAGCCGGTCGCAGGTGTATAACTACCGGATCTGGCCCACGCTGAACCAGAAGATCGGCGCCAATACGCCGGGAATGATCACCAACACTTATCAGGAGCAGGTGAACTTCCTGAAAAACTGGCTGGCCGCCCGCCGCCCGAGAATGAACGATTTTTACCGGAATCTTCCGGATTAGAGTATTCGTGAGAGGTTTTCTTATTATGAAACATATATCGCGGTTTTGCCGGGCATATGCTTCCCGTTACGGTGCCATCCTTGTCGCCGTATTGGTTGCCGCGCTGGCGGTTGTGGCGGTAGCGGTCAGTGCCGAAACCGGTGGCGGGGAAGACCGCCGGGGTCATGTTGCCGGGAACGACACGGTCGGGGTGGATGACGCCCGGTTAGTATTGCAGCATATTGTGGGCAAGCGTATCCTGACGCCGGAGGAGTATGAATTGGCCGACGTCAACTGCGACGGGGAGGTCAATATCGGTGACGCCCGGTTGATTTTGCAGTTTATTGTCGGCAAGATCAACGCCTTTCCGCCGCGGCCCACCGCTTCCACCGGGTCCACAACGCCGTCTGAAAGCGCCGCCACCACCCAGACTACCGGGCCGACCGGCCCCACCGAACCGCCGAAGCCCCTTCCGCCGCCGAAAGAGAATACTATCCAGATCGGGAACTATTACGACGGCGACTATAATAAATATCAGGGCACCGCTTTTGTGTATGAGTCGGGCGATAACGGCGATTGGCTGAACAGCGGGATGTTCGGGAAATTCCTGCTCCGGAAAGAGGAAAATCCAAATCTGCCCTACAGCGTCGCCTGTTATAACAGCAGCACCAGAAACGAGGTTAGCGCGCTGCTGCCCGCCGGTATCGACATCACCGGATTGGTGCCGGTATTCACCGTCCGGAACGGCTCTTATGTGGTTACTTCGGATGGTGACCCGGTCGTTTCCGGTGTGACGGTGTTGAATTTCTATGAACCGCTGACATTGGTGATCCACAACAATGACCGGGTGCGGGAACTTGTTATTACGGTGGAGACGCTGGAAACCGGACTGCCCTCTCTCTCGATTATCACCGGCGATATGAGCACGATAGACTCGAAGGATTATTACAAGCCGGTCGGCTTTTATGTGGGCGGCGGCGACAGCGGGCTTTGTGATTACGCACAAGCGGCGCCGCTGTATACTGCCGGCGGAGCCAAGGGCCGGGGCAACACCAGCTGGAACTTCCCGAAAAAGCAGTTCAATATCAAACTGACGAATAAAACGTCGGTGCTGGGGATGCCCCGGGCCCGGGACTGGTCGCTGATCAACAATTATGAGGACCGGTCGATGCTGCGCAACCAGATGGGACAGTATCTGGCCGAGCAGGCCGGGATGCAGTATATTCTGAAACAGGTGCAGGTGGATTTCTGGTATAACGGCCGGTATATGGGCACCTATGTCCTCTCGGAGAAGAAGGAAGTGGACGAAAACCGGGTGAATATCCCGCAGTATTATCCCGGCGCGAAACCCGGGGAGATCGGCTATTTCTTAGAATTCGACGGCCACTGCCCCGAGCGGGTGGGGTATATGGGCAACAACAACTGGGCGGGCTGCGAGCGCCCGTTGGGCGGCCAGCGGATCAGCCCGGACGATTACGACTGGATGGCGGAGAACGATCCGGGCAACCCGCAGCTGGCCTACCGGTGGATGCCGTATTACCATCCCGCCTCCGACAACACCTTCTTCCGGATCCCCATCGGCGGCAAATGGGTGAAGATCAAAAATCCCAAATATCCCGACGAGATCTTAAATGACAAGGGACATCTCACCTATATCCAGGCGAAGGTGATGGAAGCGGTCACCGCGCTGCAGCAGCGGAATTGGGACGAGATCGACCGGCTGATGGACGTCCGCTCCTTTGTCAAATGGTATATTGTCGAGGACTATATGAACAACACCGATTCCTCCTTCCACGGCAGCTGCTTTATGACGCTGGAGCCGGGCGGCAAGTTCAAGATGGGACCGGTATGGGACTTCGACCGCAGCTCCGGGAGCTGCGCCTACTGGAACTGGCCGGAGGAGTCCTTCACCAACCACCAGGGCCTGTATAATTCCGGCGCCGCCTGGTTTTTCCTGCTGTTCGAGCATCCCGAGGCCCGGGCGATCCTCAAGGAGGAATGGCGGACATTTTATAATAACATCCAGAATATCCGGCAGGTGCTGGAATACAAGACCGAAATCATCAGCCGCTCACAGGTGTATAATTACCAGATCTGGGATACGCTGGGCCGGTATGTGGTAAGCGACTGGGCGGAGACGCCGGATATGATAAAAGCGGATACCTTTGAGAAGCAGGTGGTATTTTTAAGAAACTGGCTGCTCACCCGCCGTACCAAGATGGATAATTTTATCCGCAGCCTGCCGGATGAGGGTATGGACCGATTGCCGTAATAGATATTAGTAAAGAACACTATATTAAAATAAAGGGGAAAAACATTAATGAAAACCGTATCGCAGATGCTCCGCCGTTCCGGCATCATCACATTGGGGCTATGGCTCGCCGTATTGGCGGTCATATCGGTAACCGTTCTCCCGGCCAGCGCCAAAGTAGACCGCCGCGGATATGTGGCCGGCAAGGACAAGATCGGGGTGGAAGACGCCCGGATGGTGCTGCAGCATATCGTAGGCAAAAAGCTCCTGACGCCGGCACAGGAAGAAGCGGCGGATATTGATATGGACGGCAAAATCACGGTAAACGACGCCAGATGGATCCTGCAATATGTCGTGGACAAGATCAACTCTTTTCCGCCGTGGATTTATGGCGGGGAGGATGAAAACACCATCGTAATCGGCGAGTATACCGACTATGATACCTATAAATATCATGGCGAGGCTTTCGCGGAGGAGCCGGGCAATAACGGCGACGCGCTGGCCAAGGGGCTGTTCGGCAAATTCCTGATCCGCCAGGAAGAAAACCCCCAATTTCCTTACAATGTCTCCTGCTATGTCTGCCCTGAGCTGAAGGAGGTCAGCGCGCTGCTGCCGGCCGGGGTTGATCTGACTGCGGTGGTGCCGGTATTTACTCTTCCGGCCGGCGCCTCTGTTGTCGATGCGGCTGGTGAGCCGGTGGCTTCCGGCGTGACGGCGCTGGATCTGTCCGGACTGCTCAATTTGAAGATTATAACCAATGGTATTGAAGTGCCGGTAACGATCCGGGTGGAGACATTGAAAACCGGATTGCCCACTGTTTCGGTAGTCACCGACGATATGGAAGCTATCACCAGCAGAACCGAATATGTGCCGGTCAGCTTTTATGCCGGCGGGGGAGATTCGGAACTCTGCGATTATGCCCAGATCCAGCCGGTCATGGTGGACGCCGAGGCCCGGGGCCGGGGCAACACCAGCTGGGGATTCCCGAAAAAACAATTCAAGATCAAGCTCGCAAGCAAAGAAGCGATGCTGGGGATGCCCCGGGCGAAGGATTGGGCGCTGATCAACAATTATGAGGATAAATCCCTGATACGCAACCAGTTGGGCCAGTATCTGGCTGAATTGGTGGATATGGAATTTGTCATGCAGCAGCGGCAGGTGGACTTCTTCTATAACGGCCGGTATATGGGGACCTATCTGTTATCAGAACATAAAGAGGTGGACGAAAACCGGATCAATATCCCGGATTATTACCCCGGCGCGGTTCCCGGAGAGATCGGGTATTTAGTTGAATTCGACGGCCATTGCCCCGAGCGGGTGAGTATTGATACCTGGAGCCCGAATTACGCGCGCAGATGGGCGGAATGTGAACGGCCGTTGGGGGGCCGGAATATAGGCTATCGGGATTATGACCAGATGAGCTCGGACAATCCGGAATATAATGACCGCTGGCTCCCCTATTATCACGCCGAATCCGATCGCCTGTTCTTCCAGATCCCCATCGGCGGCAAATGGGTATCCATCAAGAATCCGAAATATCTCCGGGATCTCACCGACGATCCGGATCATATCCGGTATATCCACGAAAAGGTGTTTGAAGCCATCATGGCGCTGTACAGCGGGGATTACAGCCGGATCGACGAATTGATGGATGTCCGTTCCTTTGTCAAGTGGTATATCGTCCAGGAGTTTATGAACAATACCGACTCCTCCTTCCACGGCAGCTGTTTTATGTATCTGGAGCCAGACGGAAAATTTAAGCTCGGGCCGGTCTGGGACTTTGACCGCAGCTCCGGCAACTGCGACTACTGGAATCCGGGGGAATATCCGGGCAGTCTGTATAATGCCCAGTCAGCGTGGTTCTTCCTGTTGTTCGACCATCCCGAAGCCCGCGCAATCCTCCGGGAGGAATGGGCCGCGTTTTACAGTAAAACGGCCGATCTGTCCGAATGGATATACGACAAGTATGAGCTTGTCAACGATTCACAATACTACAATTATAGAATATGGCCTACACTAAGCACGCAGATCGGAGCCAATCCGCCGGCTGTTGTCGCGGCGAGAACCTATTCCGCGCAGGTACGGCTGCTGCAGAGCTGGGTCTCGGCCCGCCGGCCGAGGATGAATAATTTTTATAACGAAATTCTGGGTTGAGCGCATATATACGACAGCAATCGAAAGGGCAGGCAATTCCCATGAAAAAACTAAAAAAGCTATCGGCAATATGCCGGCTATCGAAGATATACAGGCGGTTCGGCGTACTCATGCTGGGGATATTGGCCGCGGGACTGGCGGTGGCAGCAGTGTTGGTGGGTGCCGAATCCAACCCGGAGCAGGACCGTCGGGGCCATGTGGCCGGCAACGATACCGTCGGGATAGCCGACGCCCGGATAGTGCTGCAGTATATCGTGGGAAAACGCGAATTGACGCCGGTGCAGCAGCAACTGGCCGACGTCAACGGCGACGGGGAAGTGACAATTGCCGACGCCCGGCTGATTTTGCAATTTATCGTAGATAAGATCACCGGTTTCCCGCCGCTGCCCGGCAAGAGCGAAACCACCGCCGGGCCAACAGCGCCCACTTATCCCACCGGCTCTGTCGGGCCAGGCGACCCGCGGCCGCCGAAGGAGAATACCATTCCGATCGTTTCGGAGCAGGGCGGGGATGACCCGAAATACGAGGGCAAATCCTATAATGGCGGCGAACCGGGCAACGACAACGAGGCGCTGAATCAGGGGATGTTCGGCCGGTTCCTGCTCCGGCAGGCGGAAAACCCCCAGCTGCCGTTCAATATGACCTGCTATGTCAGCAAAACCCGCCGGGAGATCAGCGCGCTGCTGCCCGCCGGCACCGATCTGAGCGCCTTAGTCCCGGTATTCACCGTTAGGGACGGCACGGCGGTAACTTTTAACGGCAACCCGGTGATCTCCGGCGTCACGGCGCTGGATTGCCGGCAGACCCTCACGGTGGCCATCCGGACCGGCGGCGAAGTGACCGAGATGACCATCCGGCTCTGGACCGAAAAAAAAGAAGACCGCCGGATGCAGGGGAAAGCGTATATCTACGAACCCGGCAGCGACAGCGAGGCGCTGAATCAGGGGATGTTCGGAAAATTCCTGCTGCGGCGGGAGGAAAACCCCCAACTGCCGTATAACATAGAATGTTTTGTCAACAAATCCGGTCGGGAGATCACCGCCCTGCTGCCGGCCGGCATTGATATCACCGCGCTGGTCCCGGTATTCACCGTCCCGGACGGGGCGGCGGTCACCTGTGGCGATAACCCGGTGATCTCCGGCGTAACGGCGCTGGATTTTTATGACCGGTTTACGCTGACGATCCAGCGGGACGGCGGCACGGCGGTGAACATGACCGTCCGGGTGGAGACGCTGTATACCGGGCTGCCCTCGCTGTCGATTATCACCGACGATATGAGCGCGATCACCTCCAAGGATTATTACAGATCAATCGCCTTTTATATCGGCGGCGGCGACCCGGCGATATGTGATTATGCCGCGGAGGCGGTATACATGACCGGCGGGGCCAAAGGGCGCGGCAATACCAGCTGGAACTTCCCGAAAAAGCAGTTCAACATCAAGTTAGACAGCAAGACGGCGGTGCTGGATATGCCGCGGGCCAAGGACTGGTCGCTGATCAACAACTATGAGGACAAATCCATGCTCCGCAACCAGCTCGGGCAATATTTGGCGGAGGTGGCCGGCGTAGATTATGTCATGCAGCAGCGGCAGGTGGATTTTTGGTATAATGGCCAGTATATGGGGACCTATGTCCTCTCGGAGAAGAAGGAAGTGGACCAAAACCGGGTGAATATCCCGGCCTACTATCCCGGCGCGGAGCCCGGCGAAATCGGGTATTTTCTGGAATTTGACGGCCATTGCCCCGAGCGGGTGGGCGGCAGCTGGAATTCCTGCACCCGGCCGTTGGGCGGCGGCGATTATATGCCGTATTACCACCCCGCCAGCGATAAGCTGTTCTTCCAGATCCCGATCGGCGGCAAATGGGTGTCGGTCAAAAATCCCAAATATATGGAAGAGCTCCGGTATGATATGCCGCATCTCACCTATATACGCAACAAGGTGATGGAAGCGGTCAGTGCGCTGCAGGACCGGGATTGGAGCCGGATCGACCAGTTGATAGATGTACATTCCTTTGTCCGGTGGTATATTGTGAACGAGTTTTTGAACGATGTGGACAATCAATTCCACGCCAGCTGCTTCATGTCGCTGGCACCCGGCGGGAAATTTACGATGGGTCCGGTCTGGGATTTTGACCGCAGCTCCGGCAACTGTGATTACGGGAATCCCGACAGCAACGCCGGCGGCCTGTACTATTCCGGCGCGTGGTATCATCTGCTGTTCGAGCATCCCGAGGCGCGGGCGATCCTCAGGGAGGAATGGGCGTCCTTTTATGAGAAGACCGCCGACCTGCCGGAGGTGGTCGACCGGTTTGCCGCCGTCATCAGCCGCTCGCAGGTATACAATTACCGGCTATGGCCCACACTGAATCAACGGATCGGCTCCAATCCCGGAAATGTGGTGGCGGCCAATACCTTTGAAAAGCAGGTGACGCTGCTCAAGGATTGGCTGATCAAACGCCGGCCGCAGATGAATACTTTCTATAATCAGGTCGCGCAGTGACCTGAGTCACACGCTGACCCGGAAGGGGAGAGAGCAGCCATGAAAAAGCCATCGAGGATATGTCAACGGTTCGGCGTGATCCTGCTGGGGCCGTTAGTGGTCATGCTGGCGGTGGCGGCGGTTTTGGTGAGTGCCGCGTCCGCCCCGGAGCCGGACCGCCGGGGCCATGTGGCCGGCAACGACACCGTCGGGATAGCCGACGCCCGGATGGTGCTGCAACATATCGTGGGGAAGCTTCAACTGACGCCGGAGCAGCTGCTGCTGGCCGACGTCAACGGCGACGGAGAGGTGACCATTGCCGACGCCCGGCTGATTTTGCAGTTTATCGTGGATAAGATCGCCGGTTTTCCGTCCCTGCCCGATAAAACGGAATCCTCCGCCGGACCCACCGGTCCCACCGATTCTGCCGGTTCCGGCAGTTCTACCGGAGCTGCCGATTCTACCGATTTTACTCATTCCACCAATCCCACCACCGATCCCACCGAACCTACCGAATCCACCGGGCCGCGGCCGCCGAAGGAAAATACCATTCCGATCGTTGAGGAACAGGGCGGGGACGACCCGAAGTATGAAGGCCGGGTTTATGACGGCGATGAGCCGTGGACCGACGAGGAAGCGCTCAATCAGGGGATGTTCGGCCGGTTCCTGCTGCGGCAGGAGGAAAACCCCGATCTGCCGTTCAACGTGACCTGCTATGTCAGCAAAACCCGCCGGGAGATCAGCGCGCTGCTGCCCGCCGGTACCGATCTGAGCGGGCTTGTTCCGGTGTTCACCGTCAGGAGCGGCGCATCGGTGCTGTTGGACGGGAAGACGGTAACCTCCGGCGTGACGGCATTGGACTGCCGGACAACGTTTAAGGTGGCGATCTGGACCGGCGGCGAATTGATCGAGATGACTGTCCGGCTCTGGACCAGCAAGGGAGATCCCCGGCTGCAGGGGAAAGCGTATATTTACGAACCGGGCAATGACGGCGAGGCGCTGAACCAGGGGATGTTCGGGAAATTCCTGCTGCGGCAGGAGGAAAACCCCCAGCTTCCCTATAACGTCGAATGTTATATCAACAAATCCGGCCGGGAGATCAGCGCCCTGCTGCCGGCCGGCATCGATATCACCGCGCTGGTTCCGGTATTCACCGTTCCGGACGGGGCGGCGGTTACCTGCGGCGGCAAACCGGTGATATCCGGCGTGACGGTACTGGATTTTTACGATCTGTTCACGCTGTCGGTCCAAAAAAACGGCGGGGCGGCGGTGAACATGACCGTCCGGGTGGAGACGCTGTATACCGGGCTGCCCTCCCTCTCGTTGGTCGCCGACGATCTCCAGCCGATCAACGAAAAAAGGCCGTACCGGCCGGTCAGCTTCTATGTGGGCGGCGGCGACCCGGAGCTCTGCCCGTATGCCCAGCCGGAGCCGCTGTATATGCGGGCCGAGGCCAAAAACCGCGGCGCCTCCAGCCGGCAGCAGCCCAAGCGGCAGCACAACATCAAGCTGGCGAACAAGGCCTCGGTGCTGGGGATGCCGAAAGCGAAGGACTGGTCGATGATCAGTAACGTCTACGACAAATCCCTGATCCGCAACGCACTCGGCCAGCATCTGGCCGGGCTGGCCGGCATCGAATTCGTGATGAAACAGGTCCAGGTGGATTTCTGGCTGAACGGAAAGTATATGGGGACCTACACCCTCTCCGAAAAGAAGGAAGTGGACGAGAACCGGATCAGCCTCCCGGAATATTATCCCGGCGCGGCTCCCGGTGAGATCGGCTATATTGTGGAGGTCGACCATCATTCCGGGGACGGACAGGACGGGAAGTGGGACACGCTGTACCGCCCGATCGGGCCGGGTGAATTTTATCGGCCGTATTATAATCCGGTCACCGAAAAGATATTCTTCAAACCCCGGCAGGGTCAGATCATGAGTATCAAATATCCCCAATATGACCGTTTGGTCGAAGCGAAGGATATGCAGCCTATCCAGTATATCTGCGACCGGATCGAGGAGGCGTTGGACGCGCTGCGGGAGCGGGACTGGACCCGGATTGACCGGTTTATGGATGTGCGCTCCTTTGTCAAATGGTATATGGTGAATGAATATATGAACAACGGCGATTCCGGATTCAACAACAGCTGTTTTATCTATTTGAAACCCGGCGGCAAGCTGTGTATGGGGCCGGTCTGGGATTTTGACGGCAGCTCCGGCAACAACGACAACCACAACGTGGAGGGCCGCCCCGACTTTTTATACAACCACGGGGCCGCCTGGTTTTATATGCTGTTCGAGCATCCCCGGGCGCGGGAGATCCTCAAGGAGGAGTGGGCCGCGTTTTATCCGAAAATCGTCAATTTGACCGACTGGGTGGACCAACAGGCAACCATGATCAGCCGCTCGGCGCGGTATAATTTCCAGATATGGGATGTATTGAACCGCCCGATGGGCGCCAACCTGCCGGAGATTATCGCGGCCAATACCCATGAGAAACAGATCACCCTGCTGAAAAACTGGCTGAACACCCGCCGGGAGCGGATGGACCCGCATATCCGGGCGTTGGTTGTATAAGCGTATACACTTGACTATTGTCTGAAAGGAAAAATCCCGATGAAAAAGATAGCGCAGATCTGCCGGTCGTTTGGTATGATTATCCTCGGGTTGCTGGTCGCCATACTGGCGGTCGCGGCAGTGTTAGTGAGCGCCGAATCGGTTGCGGAGCAGGACCATCGGGGTAAAGTGGCCGGAAACGATACCGTCGGGATCGTTGACGCCCGGCTGGTGCTGCAGCATATCGTGGGGAAAATTACGCTGACGCCGGAACAGCTGCCGCGGGCCGACGTCAACGGCGACGATATGATCACTGTCGCCGACGCCCGGTTGATTCTGCAATTTGTTGTAGGCAGAATCACCGCTTTTCCCGCCCTGCCCGGCGAAACCGAAACCACCACTGAGCCGACCGGACCCACCGACCCTGTCGAACCGCGGCCTTTAAAGGAAAACACCATTCCGATTGTTCAATCCAAAGCGAACGACGACGAAAAATATCAGGGCAGACCCTATGAGGACGGCGACCCGTGGACCGACAACGAAGCGCTCAACCAGGGGATGTTCGGCAGATTTCTGCTGCGGCAGGAGGAAAACCCCCATCTTCCGTATAACGTCACCTGCTATGTCAGCAAAACCCGCCGGGAAATCAGCGCGCTGCTGCCGGCCGGCGTCGATATCTCATCCTTGGTTCCGGTATTCACCGTCAAAGACGGCGCCGCGGTCACCATTACCGGCGGAGATGAAAACGGCAAACCGGTAATTTCCGGGGAGACGGCCTTAGATTGCCGGAAAAAGTTTTCGGTGGCAATCCTAAACGGCGGCGAAACAATCGAGATGACCATCCGGATCTGGACCTATAATGAGGACCACCGGCTGCAGGGGAAGGCCTTTATTCAGGAACCGGGCAATGACAGCGATGCGCTGAATCAGGGGATGTTCGGAAAATTCCTGCTGCGGCAGGAGGAAAATCCGCAATTGCCTTTTAATGTCGAATGCTTTATCAATAAATCCTGCCGGGAGATCAGCGCGCTGCTGCCGGCTGGCGTCGATATCTCGCTGCTGGTACCGATTTTTACCGTCCCGCCCGGTGCGGCAGTCACGTTTAACGGGAAACCGGTGATCTCCGGCGTGACCGCGCTGGATTTTTATGATCTGTTCAAGCTGTCTGTCCAAAGCGGCGGAAACACGGTGGCTATGACCGTTCGGGTGGAGACGCTGTATACCGGACTGCCGTCGATTTCGCTCAACACCGACGATCTGGGCACCATCAATTCGCGGACCGTCTACCAGCCGATCACCTTT
>WRDE01000008.1 GCA_009783605.1 Oscillospiraceae bacterium | reverse complement strand
GTAAGCTGCTGGATTCGCTGGCGGATGAAATCGCCCTGCTCAACAGGCAGGCGGCGGATAAAAATAAGGAAATTGATGAACTGGCCGCCCGTATCGCCGACAAGCAGGAGGAGATCGCCGACCGGTTTGAACAGTTGCGGATGCGGGTCCGGACGATCGCTAAAGGAGGCCATCTCAACGAACTGCAGATGCTGTTCGATACCGGAGAATTCACCGATTTTTTGCTCCGCGGCAAGCTCGTCAGCCGGATCGCCGATAATGACCGGCGGATCATGGAGGAGATGGAGGAGGAACTGGGAAACATTGAAGAGGATAAAGCGCGGTTAGAGGTGATCCGGCGGGAGCTGGCCGCGAAAAAGGATGAAGCAGATAACCTGCAAAAGCAGGCGGAGCAGCGTAAGAAGAATTTGGACGCGATGTACGCCACCGCGAAAGCGGTGCAAAAAAAACTTGAGGACGCCGCCAAATATACACAGGACGAGATCAACAAAATCAAAAGGGAGCAGGCCGGTCTCGACGACCAGATAAAAAAGCTGCTCGCCAGCGTTGCCGTTACCGGAAACTATACCGCCGGAACGATGGCCTGGCCGGTACCGGCGGTAAAAAATATTTCCTCTCCCTACGGCCCGCGTATGGGGACCACCCACCGGGGTATCGACATCGCCAACGGAACGGTGCCGATCTACGGTAAGAATATCGTCGCCGCGGCTGACGGGGTGGTGATTTATACCAATACCAGCGGCTACGGCGGCGGTTATGGATCATACATCATCGTTGATCACGGGTTAGACAGCCGGGAGCGGCGGATTACGACGCTGTATGCCCATTGTTCCAAAGTGTCGGTCACTGTCGGCCAGAAGGTAGTAAAAGGCGAGACGGTATTGGGATTGGTCGGCTCGACCGGCAATTCCACCGGTCCTCACCTGCATTTTGAAGTCCGGATAGACGGCGAAGCGGTAGACCCGATCAAAAACGGATACGTTAGCAAAAATTCATAATATGAATTGTGAATTGTCTTGGAGGTGCTTATGAACAGGAAAATCTCTATTGGGGTGGCGCTGGCGGTGATGATCATTGTGGTGGCGCTGACCGTTTCAGCCACCATGCTGATCGCTATGCGTCAGTTTAATTCGCAGGTGACCGCACTGGGTGAGCGGCAGAAGATGTATAATTATCTGTCGGAGGTGGATAACGCCGTCCAGCAGAATTATTTTTACAAAAACATTGATTCCACCGTATTGCGCCGGGGGATTGCCAGAGGATATATCGCCGGCACGGAGGATCCGTATGCCCAGTATCTCAGCCCGGCGGATTATGCCGTTGAAGCGGAGCTGTTAGAGGGGCGCGCCTATGGTTACGGGATCTCGGTGCAGGAAGACGCCGATAAACAGATCCGGATCGTGGAGGTACAGCCGGATTCTCCCGCTTACAGCGCCGGACTGTTGAAAAATGATATTGTCATCGCGTTGGATACCATTCCGCTGGAAGCGGACGGGTTATCCAAGGTGGTGAAAAAGCTGTCGGAGGTGAATGCCACCGATACCGCGTCGATGATATTGAAAATCAAGCGGGAAGAAACCGAAATAGCGGTGGAGCTGTCGGCCGCCACCTATAATATCACATCGGTGGAGAGCCGGATGATCGACGATATCGGGTATATCCGGATCAAGTCTTTTAATGCCGCCACCGACGCCCAATTCAAGATCGCCTATACGGCGTTGACCGACGCCGGCGCCACCGGCATTATCCTTGATCTGCGTAACAACCGCGGCGGTCTGCTCGCTTCAGCACAGAATATGCTGTCTTATCTGCTGTCCCGGGGCCTTTACGCGTACTATAGCTACAACACCGGGCGTATTGAGATGAAATCGGATGAAATGTCATATTCGATGTCGTTACCGGCGGTATCATTGGTCAACGAAAATACCGCCGGCGAAGCGGAATTGGTGGCCGCCGTACTGTCTCAGTCGGTATATACGCCGATGATAGGACGTCATACCGCGGGGCGGTCATTTACCCAAAAATATTTTCCGCTGACCTCGGATAAATCGGCGGTTAAAATTTCGGTGGCGCAGATGTCGCTGATCGACGGCTCCAACTGGGAGGACAACGGGCTGCGGCCGGCGGTGGACATCAGCCTGACCGAGGAAAAAATGGCCCGGTTCGATACGCTGACCGATGAGGAGGACACCCAGCTCCAAACCGCGCTGAACCGTCTGGCCGGCGGGAGCTACAATCCCAAGCCCACCGAGCCGACGGAGCCGACGGATGTTACTGGTACGACCGAAACCGGCGAGGAGGGCACCGAGCCGACGGATGCGGCGGATTAGAGCGGGAATGCTATATAGTGTAAAAAAACACGGACGGTTTTGCAACCGCCCGTATTTTTTATTGTTTATAGGTTTTTATAGCCGTAATAATTTGGATCAAAAGCTGCTTGTCTTTATCGGTAAAATCCTGTATCAAGCTCTCAATAAACAGGTCGTTGGCCTGCTTGGTATCCGGCGGCGTATCGCTGACCAAAAAATTGATGTCCACCTCCAGCACATTGGCGATGTTCAGAATGGTTTTTAACGAAACGGTGGTGTAGCTGATCTCCAATTTACCGATGGTGTTGGTCGACACTCCCGCCAATTCCGCCAATTTACTCTGGCTGTAGCCCCGCTCCTGCCGCGCCTGTTTAATACGCTGGGCCAATATGTTGTAGTCGAGCCTATATCTATCCATACTATCACTCCTTGTGGGTAAATGATACTGGAATAAGAAGCGAAATAAAATTGATCAATGATAATATAGTTATTGACAAATGAGGAGCCATATGGTATTATGTCGGCAACAAAAATTTTAGTAAAACATAGAAAAGGAGATTTTTTATCAAATGAACAGCCGTTAAAAATGCAGCCACAATACGATCCCATCTTTAAATCGATAAAAATCAAATCGGGCAGAACGCGACCGCCGCAAATGGAAGAAGCCGCCATAGGCAGAAGGAGCGTTTCTGCAGGGGTGCACGCCACAGCAATAATCCGGTTTGATCAAATTACGGGTGCACCCCACACTTGCGCCATATACAGCTGATAATACAACCCCTTCTTCGCGATCAGCTGGTCATGGCTGCCGTCCTCCAGCACCTGCTTGTCTCCGATATACAAAATCCGGTCGCAGTGCTTGATGGTAGACAGCCGGTGGGCGATGATGAAGGAGGTGCGGCCGGCGATCAGGGCGGCGATCCCCTCCTGCAGCAGCCGCTCGGTTTTGGTATCGATGGAGGAGGTGGCCTCGTCGAGGATCAATATCCGCGGATCGGCCAGTAGTGTCCGGGCGAAAGAAACTAACTGGCGCTGCCCCTGCGACAGCCGGGAGCCGCGCTCGTTGACCTCGGTGAAATACCCTTTCTCCATCTCGCTGATAAAGCCGTGGGCCTGCACCGCCCGGGCGGCCGCTTCCGCCTCGGCGTCGGTGGCGTCTAACCGCCCGTATTTGATATTGTCCATCACGGTGCCGCTGAAGATGAAGCTGTCCTGGAGCATGATGCCCATCTGCGCCCGCAGCGACCGCAGGGTTACCCGGGAAATGTCATGGCCGCCGTCCAACAGGATGGCGCCGCCGGTGAGGTTATAGAACCGGCTGATGAGGTTGACCACCGTGGTCTTGCCGGCGCCGGTGGGGCCGACCAGCGCGACGCTCTGGCCGGCGCTGACCGACAGGTTGAGGTTTTCAAGGATGTTGATACCGGGCTCATAGGCAAAGGTGACGTTTTGGAAAAAGACGCCGCCTTTTATCTGCGGCAGCTCCGCCGCGTTTTCGCAGTCGGCCACCTCCACCGGCTCGTCCATCGTTTCAAAAATGCGTTCGAGATAGGCGATATTGTTGACGAACCCGTTGTAAATATTGGCCAGATTGGTGATTGGCTGCCAGAAGCTTTTGAGATAGAGCGCCATCGCCAGCAGTACGCCCAGCTCGGCCTGGCTGCTGCCGGACAGCCAGTAGACGCCGGCGATATACAGCAGCGACAGCACGATCTGGGTCAGCAGTTCGGAGCTGACCCACACCCAGTTGGCGAGGAACACCGCCCGCAGCCAGCAGCGGCGCACCGCCTGCGACAGCCGCTCCATGACCGTGATGTTGGTCTGCTGCCGGGCGAACAATTGGCTGACCCGCACCCCGTCAATGTTTTCCGCGAGAAAGGCGTTCATGTTGGAGGCCTTGTTACTCTGCTCCTGCCAGGCTTTGCGCTGGCGGGGCTTGATGAACCAGACCACCGCCACGAAAAAGGGCAGCCCGCCCACCACAAACAGCGTCAGAACCGGTGAGGTGAACAGCATAAACCCGATGATGAACAGAATGTTGACGATCTCGAGAATCAGATTGACGATGCCGTTGGACAACATATCCGATACCGAGTTGACGTAGTTGATGATCCGTACCAATATCTTGCCGGCGGGACGGGAGTCGTAGTAGGAAAAGGGCAGCCGCTGGAGATGGGCGAACAGGTCCTCCCGGATATCGAAGATGATCTGCTGCGAAACCCGCGCCATGATCCGGGCCCGGATGCTGGTGAACAGAATGCCTAACAGCGTCGCCGCCAGATAACAGCCGGCCAGCAGCGCCAGCAACGGTAGATTTTCACCCGGAATAGCGTCCTCCACCGTCCAGCGCAGCAAGGTCGGCCCAAGCAAACCAGACACACTGGCGGCAGCCGACAGCAGCAGCGTCAGCCCCATCTTTTTCGTATGGCGGCGTATGTAAACCATCGCGCGTTTGAGATGCCGGGCATTAAACGGAGATTCGAGATCCTCATCGACCTCGAAGGTGTTACGGCGAGCCATATAACCCGTTACCTTTCTTAAACGATTTGTCTAAAATAGCGATAATATACTCAAATGGGCAGAACATCCGCAGATGTTCTGCAGGGGTGCGCACTACTGCGCAAATCCGGTTTGATGAATTTTCGAGCGCACCCCACTCGTCGACCTCGAAAGTGTTGCGGCGGGGCATGGGGGCCTCCTTTCGGGCGTTAGGAATTAGGAGTGAGGAATTTGCGGCGGGTGTGTGGGGTGCGACACCCCTCATTTATCCAATCTTCCGGAACATCAGGCCATAAGGCGGGTACAAAGCATTCAAATATGGATTTATCTTTTGGTGAATTTAAATAAGATATTACCTGCTCGTTGCGGTCAAATTCAAGCATTTCATACCACATTTCACTGAACCAGCCATCATAATACAAACTTAAAGGACCGCCCATACCATGAGGACATCCGGTAACATCGTTTTTACAATGGCACCACCAGGTAACGCCATATACATTTATACCTATATTTGATAAAGCATTAATAAAGTCAAAAGATTCTCCAAAGGATATTATACAGTCAGTATATCCCGATCCAACAGGTTGGACTTTATGCTCTTTTATCAAATTGTCTAACGTGTTTTTTAGCATTTTGTTCTCCTCATATAGTTTATCTGCACAATTGGACATCAGGGGCGCCTCCGTCCTGCTTCCGGCGGTCATCCTCTAATCCGATTAGATTCCATTATAAAACAGATAATCATCAAATTAGGCAGAATGCCCGCCGGCATTCTGCAGGGGTGCACGCTACCGTACCCATCTGGTTTGATAAGACTCCGAGTGCACCCCATCATTCTGCAAACAATGCGTCTCCCAATAATACCCGCGACTTTGCAACAACTCCTCATGCCGCCCACGCTCGGTAATCCGCCCGTCCTCAATCACCAAAATCAAATCCGCGTCCTTAACCGATGAGATCCGCTGGGCGATGATGATTTTGGTGCAGGTCAGCTCCCGCAGCTGCTCCTGTATGTACCGCTCGGTTTCCAGATCCAGCGCCGAGGTGGTGTCGTCCAACACTAACACCGCCGCTTGCATTGCCAGCGCCCTTGCGAGGGCAACCCGCTGGCGCTGGCCGCCGGACAGGCCGACGCCGCGCTCGCCGATGATGGTGTTGTATTGCTCCGGCATGGCGTCGACGAATTCGTCCGCCGCCGCCATATGGGCGAATTTGGCGGTTTGCTCCATCGTCAATTCTTCGTTGCCGAAGATGATATTGCCCTCGACCGTGTCCGAAAACAAAAACACATCTTGAGTGGCTGGTGCCACGGCGGAGCGCAGCTGCTGTAATTTCCAATCCCGCACATCCCAATCGTCCACCAGAATTTTACCGCTCTGCACATCATAAAACCGCGCCAGCAGTTGAATCAACACCGATTTGCCGGAGCCGGTCGGCCCGATGATGGCCAGCGTCTGGCCGGGCAGCACCTCAAAGGAGATATCCTTCAGCACTTTTTTATGGCCGAAAGAGAAATGCACCTGCTCGAAGACGATTTTCCCTTGCGGCTCCGGCCGCTCAACCGCCGTCGGGCGGTCGACGATCAGCGGGCGGGCATAGTAGACCTCCATGACCTTGGACGCCGAAGCGGTCACCCGCTGGATATCGTTGACCAACGGGCCGATATTGCGCATCGGCATCACCATCGCCCAGGAGAGGTTGATGAAGATCGACAGCGATCCCAGCGTGAGGTCGGAGCCGAGGATGATAAACAGCGCGCCGGCGAAGATGGCGATCAGCGACATCGAGTTGGCCAGCCCCTCCAACCACGGAAAAAATTTCATCCACTGGCGGTTGATGGCGAGATGGGCGTCGAAAAAGGCGCGGTTTTTTTCGGTGAACCGCTGCTTCTCATATTCCTCCCGGGCAAAAGCCCGGACCACCCGGTTGCCGGCGATGTTTTCCTGGGCCGCGGTGTTCATTTCGGCCAGCCGTTCCCGCATGGCGCCGAATTTCGGGCGGATTTTGTTGGAATGGATTTTAGTGGTGACAAGCAGAACCGGCGTCACCGCCAGCATGGTGAGCGTCAGCTTCCAGTCGACGGTGAAAAAAAGAATCAGCGTCGAGAGGAAGGTGACCACCGCGTCGATGGTGTTGAAGCTGATCCAGGCGATGAAATGGCGGCACCAATCCAGGTCGCCGGTCATCCGGGTCATCAGATCGCCAGTGCGGTTGCGGTTGAAAAAGGCGATCTCCTGATACATCAGCACATCAAAAAGCCGCCGCCGCAGGCTGCAGACCGAATCCTGGCTGGCCAGCTCGAGGCAGACCACCATCAGATACCGCAGCGTCAGCCGCACCGCTGTCACCGCCAGCATAATGCCCAGCAGCCGCAGCAGCGGCTCCCGGTTGCCCTTTTCGATCACCTCGTCCACCAATTCCTTGGTCAGCGACGGATTGATCAGCAGCATCAGACAGGTCACGGCGGACAAAACCATACCGGTCACAAATAAACGCCGGTATTTCGGCTCCATACTGCGCCAGAGCCATTTTAGTTGGAACATGGGGGTGCGCTCCTTATTTCATCAAATCGAATTGGTGCGGTAGCGCGCACCCCGCGAGAACGCCGCTTATATGCGGCGGCTTTCTCTCCTCAATGGATTCTTATCAATTTATTAATGGGATCAAATCGGATTATATGGCAACCCACCAGTAGACACCGAATTTATCGACTAAGCTAAAGCAATACTCATTCCAAGGTACGGATGTGGGCCCTTCGGGATTATTTGTGGCAAGCACACCTTCGGATAATATTGCATAAGCCCGATCCACCGATTCCCGGGAGCTTAAGCCAGAATAATTGAAAGACATGACCGGCCATTTACCTGCTTGTGGTGTCATTCTATTTGAAACCCCGCCATCTTCTGCTACGGCGAGAGCTTCATTTTTGCCGGACATCAATGAAGCGTGGGCGTAGCTTCCGCCAGATCCCTTGACGTTCATCCCCAGCGTCCAACCGAAAGCATTTTGGTAAAAAGCCACCGCTTCGACGGAATTTTTAACATAGATTTGGCAATTCATTTGCATAAAGAAATACCCCTATGACTTTTTATCGTCCGATTGTTTTATCAATTTCTTTCAATTCCCCCTCCGAAAACTCCAAATTCCCCAGCGCCCCCAAATTACTCTCCAGCTGCTCCACACTCGACGCGCCGATCAAGGCCGAAGTGACGCGGCCGCCGCGGAGCACCCAGGCCAGCGCCATCTGGGCCAGTGTCTGGCCGCGGGCGGCGGCTATGTCGTTGAGTTTGCGGGTTCTTTCTATTTGGTTTTCGTCCGAAACGCGGTTTTGAAGCCCTTTGTCCCGGGCCGCCCGGGAGCCGTCGGGGACGCCTTTCAGGTATTTATCGGTCAGCGTCCCCTGCGCCAGCGGCGAGAAGGCGATGCTGCCCATGCCGTATTCGTCCAACAGGTCCTGCAACCCATCCTCGATCCAGCGGTCGTAGATATTGTAGCAAGGCTGGTGGATCAGGCAGCGCACCCCCATCTGGCGGAGCAGCTCGATCGCTTCCCGCGCCTCCTTCGGGCGGTAGTTGGAGATGCCGGCATATAGCGCCTTGCCCTGCCCGACCGCCGTCGCCAGCGCGCCCATCGTCTCCTCTAATGGGGTATCGGGATCATAGCGGTGTGAGTAAAAAATATCCACGTAATCCAACCCCAGCCGTCCCAAAGCCTGATCTAACGACGCCAGCACATGCTTGCGCGATCCGCCGTCGCCGTATGGTCCCGGCCACATGCCGTAGCCGGCCTTGGTGGAGATGATCAGCTCGTCCCGGTAGGGTTTTAAATCCCGTGCGAGCACCTTTCCCAGCGTTTCTTCGGCCGAGCCGCCGGGCGGGCCGTAGTTGTCGGCGCAATCGAAATGGGTGACGCCGAGGTCAAAAGCCCGCAGCAGGATTTTCCGGCAGTTTTCGAAGACATTGACCCCGCCGAAATTCTGCCAAAGCCCCAGTGAAATGGCCGGCAGCTTCAATCCTGAAGCCCCCACCCGGTTGTATCTCATCGCTTGATAACGGTCGCCCCGCGCATCGTATGCCATAATAAAAATCTCCTTTTTTGTGATGGTTTTTATTTTCGCCAGAGCATTATAACAAAAGACACCGGGATACGCAAGAGGGAGATACGGAATATCCGCGCAGATTATAACAGGAAATCAGACGCAGATTATAACAGGAAATCAATTAATTATTGACATTTTCCGCCGTCAATGCTACAATGCAGTTGATATTCATTGAATCGAGGTTCAATCAAATGGGTGTGCGGGCGGAAGCGAAGGAAAAGAGGCGCGGCGAGATTCTGGCGGCGGGGCTGGATTTGTTTACCCGCAAAGGCTTTGCCGCGGCCAAGATCACCGACATCGCCGACGCGGTCGGTATGAGCGTCGGGCTGCTGTTTCATTACTACCCCTCCAAGGAGATGCTCTATGAGGCGCTGATCGACATGGGGACTGAGCAGCAAAAACGGCTGTTGGAGCATTTGAAATCCACCGAACCGACCCCCGAGCAAACACTGCTGTTTTTCAGCACTATCACGCGGCGGATACTGGCCGAGATATCCGCCGGCTTTTTCCCGGCGCAGCTGTATCTGCTGACCGCACAGGCATGGTACAGCGACGAACCGCCGGTTGGGTTGCTCCGGGGGGTCAGCCGAAAAACCGTTTTGACGGTTTCGGCCAAACAGATCCGCCGGGGACAGTCCTGCGGCGTTATCCGGGATGGGGACAGCCACGCGCTGGCCGCCCTTTTTTGGGCGGCGCTGGAGGGAGTGGCCCGGACACTGGCCCACGCGCCGCCCGATGGCCCGCGCCCGGCAGTGCCGAAAGCCGAATGGCTGCTGGCTCCGCTGTCCGGCACCGGGCAGGGAATAGCCGGCAACTGGCGGCGCATCAGCCCGGCAACCGGCGGGCATGTGTGTTCGCCGGACAGAATATGAAAGATAATGCTGAATTCTTAATGCTGAATGCTTAATTAAGGCACTGTTTTAGCCGACAGCGTTTTAATTAAGCATTCAGCATTGTTATTGTAACCAAACCCCGCCGTGTTACGTGTATATAGTAGAATCGAGAGGAGAGTGCGGTATGGACAGTGTGGATTATGCCCGCGCGGTGGATGCCTGCGGCGAGATGGTGTTCCGGCTGGCGTTCAGCTATACCGCCTGCCGGGCGGATGCGGAGGATTGCTGTCAGGAGGTTTTTCTGAAGCTCTACCGGGTGAAAACGGATTTTGCCGACGATGAACATATTCGCGCCTGGCTGATCACCGCCACCCGCCGGCAATGTATCGACCTGTTCCGTTCCTTCTGGAAAAAACGGGTGACAGTGACCGGAGAGCTGGCGGCGGTGCGGGATGAGGAGAGCCGCGGGGTACTGGAATCCGTGATGCGGCTGCCGAAAAACCAGCGGGATGTGGTGTATCTGCACTATTACGAGGGGTACGCGGTGAAAGAGCTGGCGCGGATGCTCGGCGCCGGCGAGAGCGCGGTAAAACAGCGCCTGAACCGCGGACGGCAGGCGCTGAAAGCGTTATTGGAACAGGAGGATCGGATATGACCAAGATACAGACCGCTTATGATCAGCTTGTTATGAGCGATTTATTAAAGGTCCAATTGCTGGCGATCCCGCAAAAGCGTCAGGATTCCCGGAAACTGCATATCCGTCGGTTGCATATGCAACTGGCAGTAATAGCTGCGGTGATGTTCGCGTTGATTTTCGGGGGGTTATGGGCGGTGTGGCCGTCGCAAGCGGAGGAAAAGGTGCCGATTGTGCTGCCGTTCGAATATAAGGATCAGTTAATGTGCATCAGCAATGTATATGCACATCCCAGCCCGCCGGAATTTATCGCGCAGCAGGCCGCCTTCCATCGGGAATATTTAAACGCGGATACGCTGCCGGTATTCCGGAACCCATCTTATCATTCGGATGAGGATATCCATGGAGAGGATGAGGAATGGAAGTTGCCCGAAGCCCAGAGAAAAAAGCTGTATAGAGAAAGCTACGCCATTTGGGAGCAGGTGCGTGTACTGTTTGAACTGCCGGATATGGAAGCAAGAGAGAAAATTTACGCGCAGGGATATTCTCTGGAATTCGCGGAGAGTGACAGCGCCTGGGACAGCGAATACAGCTGCCTTGTCGGCTATGGCGGGTTCAGCGTTTCCTTCCGGAAAAAGGAGCTTTTGGATGGGATGCGGGAGATGAATACCCAAGAGGACATGGAGCATAACGCCCGGGTACTGTATACGATTTACCGGGAGCAGCTATATCTGCTGACCGGCTATACCTATGATGATTTCAATAAAGTAGAGGATGATTGGTACCAGGATGAGGACGATGTCGACGAATATAGAGCGCAATTTTTCTATATATCCCCGGATATGGACGAGAGGCTGCCGTTGAACCAGCGGTTACTGCAAAAATTACACGATCATCTGATGATTACCGTATGGCATGTTCATAACAACAGCTATTATTATGAGTTGTCGTTCTATAATTCTCTCTCCGATGAAAAAGACCGGGTGGCCGATTATCCGCTGATCGGGTATAAAAAAGCAGTTGAACAATTCCGGAACGGCCGGTTTTTCTTCGGAAATTCCACCGAAAAAATCCCCGCTGATCAACTCCGGAACGCCGAGGTGGTCTATGCCGAAATAGAATATTTCGCGCGGTCCTATCTGCCATACCAGATCCCGTTCTATAAAATGCTGGTCGATTTCGGCGACCGGTTAGAGCTGGGAACGGTCAAGATGAACGGAGTAGACAGCCCTTTGGTGGTATATGACAATAACGACGGGCATACACCAGAGGGGATGCGCAACTATGTGAGGGTATATGTGCCGGCGATACCGGAGGAATATATTGAAGGATATGAGGAGGTGCTGCGTCAAAAAATGCGTCTCAGATAAATTTTAGAGAGGAGAATCCCTTATGAAAAACAAACTGTTTTGGTTTATCGGTTCGATCGCGGCATTGTCGGTATCTTATGTACTGTGCAGATATGTGTTTTTCGGACTGCACGGCAATAAAGGCTGGTCGGGAGTGCTGTTTGTTTTGGGCGCCGTCGTCCTGCTGATTTCCGCGCGGTTTTATTGCCGGAGGATTATGGTCAGCACGGTTGCCGGATATATGATCGGTTTTATTTTGGGGATCGTGTTTAACGCCGAAGGCAGAGACCCGGGTACCACCACCTGGTGGATCATCTGGACGGTTTCATTTCTCGTTTTTATCCTTGCCGGTATTGTATGGGAAGTGATTAGTAAATGTTTAAGGAAAGAATAAGATACGGGCGGCCCAGGGGCCGCCCGTCAGCGTTTGTATTTTTTGCGTGGTGCGGAGCGTTTTGCCCGCCGGCGCTTGCCGGCCGGAGCGTTTAGTAATAGGAATAATTACCCGGGTTGACCGAATTTCCGTTGAGCCGTACCTCGAAATGGAGATGGGCGCCGGAGCTGTTTCCGGTTCTGCCGACCCGGCCGATCTGCTGGCCCTGGCTGACCTGCTGGCCGGCCGCGATACTGAAGGAATTGAGATGGGCATACAGCGTTTGCAGTCCGCCGCCGTGATCGATGATAACACAGTTGCCGTATCCGCCGTAGTAATTGGCCCGGATGACCACGCCGCCGTCGGCGGCCACTACCGGCTGGTTGAAGATCGGTACCGAACCGGAAGAGAAATCCCAGGCCCGGTGGCCGCCGCGGTATCCCTGATAGACCCGGGTTACCGCCGGGCAGGGCCAGGTGAACCGGCCGGTGGCTTTTCCGTCGCCCGAAGGTCCGATAACCGCCGGCGGAGCCGGGGCCGGAGTCGGTTTCGGGCGTACTTTGGTGCCGATCAATATGACCTGGGTTACCGGCGGGGTGGTTTCTGTTTTCGAGATGTTGACCCGCTGGACTTCCTCTTCGTCTACCAATATCACATCGTCGACAATGGTACGCTCGCCCTCGACGCCTTGAGTTTTGATGGAGCTCTCGCCGGTATACGCGCTGGGATTGTTTTCGGTGATGCTGTTATAGGGAATCGGCTCGGTATAGGTGACCCGGCGGGAGACGCTGACCGGAAGATAGTGTTTCGCGTGGGCGATCAAGATTTCTTTGTCGGTCCGCATCAGGCTGTATAAGTCGGGATTGAGCTGTTCCAGCTGTTCCAGCGTCATATTATTTTTCGCGGCGATACCGATGGGGGTGTCGCCGTCCACTACGGTGTAGGTGCTTTTCCCCATCGTGGTATAGGTCAGCTCTTTATACAGATCCTCGGCGGATTTAACGGCCGAAACCGGATATTGCCCGTCCACCACCTTGACATCCCGATGGAAAGATACGATCTCGTTTTCGGCGCCGATTTTATAGCTGTCGAGAATGGAACTGAGCATTTTATCTAACTCCCACCGGGAGCTGACGGCGCCCTCGAACACCCCGTCGATATATAAGCCGCTGACCCGGGCGATCTGGTCGCCGTAGGTATTGAGAATTTCGTCACAGAGCATCTCGTCGGTGAGAATCTTATCCTCCTGGACGATCTCAAGGCTCAGTCGGGGGGTACGGGCCACATGAAAGGAGTCGTCTACATTGATGACCCGGCCGGCAGCCAGCTCTGCCGCCGCGTCAAAAACCGATTCGTTCGAGATAAATCCCAATTTCTCTCCCTCGTATTCGATATGCAGCGCAAAAGTAACCCCCTGCCAATACTGTATGACCGTCACCAACGCGAATGTCGCGGCTACCGGCGCCAACAGATTGAGAATTGCGCCGGCCGACCGCCAGTGCCGGCGGACGGCGAGAAAGGGCAGCTGCAACAGGGCCAGCAGGCCCAGCAGGATATTGCGCCGAGAGGCGTTTCGTATCCGGAGACGGGCCGCCGTGAACCCGTCGCGGATACGGCGGAATTCCCGGCGGATACCGCGCAGATGGTTCAGCAGCAGCCAATCCAAAATTTTTCCGGCCACCCGCAGCACCGGGCGCAGAAAACGGCCGGTACGCTTGCCGGCATACCGGCAGAAACGCACCGTTTGAATGCCGGTTATATAACAACGCCGATAGCCGCCGCGCCAAAGCCGGTAGCCACCGCGCCAGAGCCAGAGCCAGTTAGCGGTCCGCCGGAGCCGGTTAGCGCTGCGCCAGAGCCAGCTGACGGTCTGCCGGACAGCATAAGGGAAACCGGCGGATGTGTTTGCCGGTGTTACCGGCTGTTCCGCGTCGGCCGCATCAGGAACCGGATGTAATTCAGCAACCGAGCTTTGCAGAGACTCTTCGCTGACTGTCACAAAAAACGCTCCTTCTTTAGTTACTAATCCGATAAATAAAAACTGTATAAAAAGTTACAAGTTTGTAACCTTTTATACTTTTTATCGACTGTCCAGTCGATAAAAAGTATGTTTTGCCTTTGGCAAAACCCGCTCCTCGCAAGGAGCGGCACCCGACTTTGCAAAATCGTCGATAACGATTTTGCAAAGTCGAATATTATACAGTATATACATTTTTGAAGGAAAAAACAATGCTTATCGGCAATCTTTGTGCAATATGCCTAACAGAATAATGGGATGTGGAGACTGAATCAATGAGACAGGCAATGGAAATGGAAAATGTTGGGGTGATCCCGACTATAGGTATTGCGCGTAAGAGCTATCCAGCGCAATCAATTCCGCCAGGGTATCAATCTCGGTAATATCCGAAAAGGAACACTCCCGGACATAGATGTCATATTCCCCGGCGAAATCCCGCAGCGGCACTAAGTCCCAATACAGTTCCTTTCCGCCCGGCGCGGAAAAAGCCTGCTCCAGATGACCGGCTAACCGCGCGCCGTCCGCCGGCGTCCAATATGAGATGCCAAACATGTGATGGCAGCCCCTGCCATCGTGGCAGTTATTGCCGCCGACCCGGACCGCGATGATCCGCCCGCTATCCGTCTCAAAACACCAGTCGTCGGTATGCGCCACCGGCACCCCGAGATAGTTGGAACGGTATTGATACGGTGTGATCAGCGCGGGGTTGGCCAGCAGCAGATCCGCTTCCAGCAGATAGGCCCCCGCCAGCAGGTCACGGGCGGCCCAGGCGGAGGAGATGTTGTTGGCGCTGCTATAATACGGGTTGTCCAACAGCCGCAGCATGGGATATTTTTCGGTCAGCGCGTCAAACTGCTCCCCGAGGTGGCCGCGGACAATGGTGATATCCCGGATTCCGGCCGCCAGCACCGCGTCCAACAGCGTGTCGATCAGCCGTACCCCGTTCACCGTCACCAACGGCTTCGGCGCCGTCAGCGTCACCGGCGCCATCCGTGAGCCGAACCCGGCGGCCATAAATACCGCCCGGCGCACCCGGTACGGCTCCAGCGCGGCGGCTTCGGCGGCGGTCAGATTTTTCCCCCCGCATAAGCGGCAAAAGTCCGGATAAGTCATAATGGATACCGCCCTTGCTTCTGGTAGACGAACCTGCGGTTCGCCAGTATGCTGACATCAACGGACAGCGAAGAGACGAAGTCGCGCCCGCAGGCGCACGAGCCCCGATTATTCCGCGTCGGCATCGTTCTTGGCGCCGATTTTGGCGTATTTTTTTTCTAACCGCTTCATTTTCCGGGCGGTGAAAAAGCCGGTGATCCGCCGCCAGAACACGCCGACCATCACACCGCAGGTGATGACGACAGCTGACAGGATCTGGATCAATGTGGTGGCGGTGGTGGGATCAAAATAGCCTTTCAGGGCGGCTGCGAGAAAAAGATTCATGACAGGGTATCCTTCCTTAATACAGTTTTTTATTCTTTTGCTTTTTCGCAATAGCGTCTAAAATATATGCCGCGGCAATTTCGGTGCTGTGTCCGGGGTTATACAGGCTTTCGGCTACCACGGCGGCGATCTGCTCCCGGTATTTTTCGCCCCCGGCCAGCAGCTCCGCCACCGCCCGGTCTGCCCTGCCGCAGTCGGCTTCTTCCAACGCGATACCAATCTTATTGCGAAAACGCACTTCTAACGGCTCACAGGAAATTTTTTCGTATTCCGGGTTCATCACCTTTTTTGGCGTGTTGATAAACAGACAGGGCTTACCGGTGGCGTAGGAAAATTCCGGCGCTATGCCCGACCAGTCGGTGATGACGAGATCGGCGGTGAAGATGGTGACGTTGGAGGCAAAATCCGTCTCGATCCGGAAATCCTCGCCGATATAGGGCGCATACCGGTCGCTCAAGGTCCGGATCCGGGCGGGATACCGCTTGACATATTCCGGATGGGGCCGCAGGGTGATATCATAGCCCTTGCCGAGCAGGCTGTCCAACAGCGGCTCAACAGGGCCTTCCAGCAGGTTCCCCTCCTGCCACGACGGGCCGATCAGGATTTTCTTTACGCCGCCCGCGTAGTCTGTTTTCGGCAATGCTTCGTAGGCGGCGATCAAATCGTCGATCAGCGCGTAGCCGCATTCCACCAAATTTTTCGGCTTGAGGTCATACACCCGCTCCTGCTCCCGCAGTTCCCGCAGTTGATGGGGGCCGACACAGAAGACGGTATCGAAATGATCGAAAGCGCCTTTAACCGTACCCATATGCACGCTCAGCGGATCGTGGGGGGTGTAGATATATTCCACATCCTTGCGGACCAATGACCGCTTGATATGATAAGTCTGGAGTGACTGGGCCGTCATCACCACCACATCGGCGTCCATCTTCATAAACAGCGGAATCAGCCGGTTCTCGTTAATGTAATACTTCTCCACCCGGGGAAGCTCTAAAGTGAATATCTGATCATTCGGGTCGGAGGTGATATAGTGCACCATCACATCATTTCCGTCGGTGACAGCGGCGATCTGGGCGGCGAAATATTTATAAAAGCCGCTTTTTTCGGAATAATAGACCAACTGTTTTTTCAGCCCGGGCGCGAAAAACCGTTTGCTGTCGATCTTGGCCCGGGCACGCATCTCTTTGGTCGGCCGGGCGGCCTGCTCCGCTTCCTTGGCGATGGCGAGAATCCGTTTGCTCTCCTCCAGCGCCGGATAATCAATGTATTTTTTCGGATTCCAGATGAGATTGAGCAAGTACAGCGTCGCCACTGCGAACAGGTTGCCCAGCACCCAGTAGATACCGATCCCCACCGGCACGATCAGCGCGAAATAACCCGAGAAAACTGTCAGAAACAACGCCATCCCCCAGCGGTTGAAAAACCCCTGTTCCCGCTGGAGCACGTTGGCATGGTTCTGGCAAACCGCCAGCAGCAGCGCCGACAGCGCCGACATCAGCGGGACTAACAGATAGACGTCCAAAACCGCCAGCGATGGGGCATGGGCGAGATCGAATCCCAGAAAATGCAGGTCGAGGTTTCTAATCTGGAGAACAACATCCGGCGCCCGCGACGAGAACCGTAAAAGGTGTTCACCGCTTTGGATGTATTCAATGATCTTCAACTGCGCCTCACCGCCGAGATCCCGCCCGGCAATCTGGTTGGCGATACCGGTAAAATGGTCTATCGTTCCCGCGTCTACCCGCAGCAGATGCTGGAGCGGGTTATAGATCACCGAGATCAGCCCCAGTATCAGCGGCAGCTGGATCAGCAGCGGCAGTAGTCCGGCCAGCGGCCGGTAGCCCTCCCGTTTATACAGCGCCACCTGCTCCCGCCCGGCCTGTCCGCGGCTGCCGGCGAATCTGGCAAGGATGCCGTTGAGCTGAGGCTGCAGCCGCACCATCCGGATGGAATTTTTTTGCAGCCAGATGTTGACCGGAAACAGAATCAACCGGGTCAGCAGCGTAAACAAAATCAGCGCCGGGCCATAGCTGTCCAACAGCAGCCAGCAAAAACGCATCAGCGCGCCTAACGGGACGCCGATCACTGTGTTGATGAGTTCCAAAAATGACGCTCTCCTTGTATGTGGACTATCAAATCATTATATAGAAAAATTTGCCGGACGTCAACTGAAAATAACTAACAACATCGAAGGAGAATACATATCATATAATAATAGATATCTATAGAGATAATAGCGCGCGATATAGTGCCGGTAAAAAGATGATATAGCACGGAAACTATACAGGAAACATAAACTTATGGATTATCATCCTTTTCCACGATTCTGAGCACGGCTCCTGTTATTCTGTTTTTTGGATATGGCTGCGGAATATTCGTTTTTGATTTTTTGATAATGATTTTATTCCGTTTCAAAATAATCTCAAGCTCATCCCCATCATGGACATCGAGAGCTTTCCTGTAATCCATCGGGAGCACCACCCGCCCGAGACCGTCTACCTGCCGAATCATCATGTAAATACCCCTTTCTCTGCGGCATAGGCAATATTGCCAATAACGCTGTGTGTCCATTATAAGACATACTAATGAGAAAGACAAGGGGGTATTTCAAATGATTTCATACGATCCGCTTTGGCGTACAATGAAAGAAAAAGGCGCAACGACATATACATTGATATATAAAGGGAAAGATTATAATGTGAGCAGTTCGACCGTAAGGCGATTGAAAGCGGGTCAGTCGATATCAACAAACACATTGGATACGATTTGCAAAATATTGGACTGCGGGCTGGAGGATATTGTAGAGTATATACCGGACGAATAAAAACAGCGGAGGATTCATTTCTTCGCTGTTTATTTATTCCCAATAACTCCTCACTCCTCACTCCTCACTCCTCATTCCCAACTCAAACAGAGCTCGCAGCCGTTCCTGCTCATCCCGCAGATACAGATATCCGAACAGCGCCTCCAGACCGGTGGCTAAGTGATACTCGTCGGAATTGCGGGTGGTGTGGGCGTTGCGGCCCCGGCGGAAAACGGCGGTTTCCTTTTCGGTGAGCAGCGGCAGGATCCGCCGGGCGGCCCCGGCCTGTCCCTCCGCCCGGACCTGCTCCACCGACAGCTTGTGCAGCTTGCCCGCCGCCCGGTTGGCCTCGCAGACCAGCCGCTCCCGCACCATCAGGCTGAACACCCCGTCGCCGACAAAAGCCAGCGCGAGGGGGCTGAGGGTTTTGATGTCGATGTTTTGGGGATATAGGCGCATAAATGATTTCCTCGCTCTGTATATGTAAAGATAAAAGAAAATGCAGGGAAGAACGCTCTGCTGATAGTTATTGCTGGCTTTCATATTTGTATAGAGCGTTCTTCGGAGGGGCGCGCCACAACATTCATCCGGTTTGATATAACTCCGAACGCACCTTAGTTCACAAACTCAAATTCAAAATCATACAGCGACACCGTATCGCCCTCCTGTATATCCGCCTCCCGCAACGCGTCGATGACGCCGGAGGAGATGAGCACCCGCTGAAAATATTGCAGCGACTCG
>WRDE01000007.1 GCA_009783605.1 Oscillospiraceae bacterium | reverse complement strand
TGCCCGGGAGCAGCTGCGCGGGAGCGGGGTCAGCGGCGGGGTGGTCTCGACCGGCAGCAGCGTGTTGGTCTACGGCGCCAAGCCGGGCGGCGCCGCCTTCGATATCGGCATCCGCGACCCGCTGGGCGGGCCGAACGACCTGCTCGGGGTGCTCCGCATCGAAAACGGCGTCATCTCCACCTCCGGCGGCTATGAAAAATATTTCGAGGCGGACGGAACGCGGTATCACCACATTTTCGACGGCAAAACCGGCTATCCGTCGGACAGCGGGTTGCTCAGCGTATCGGTATTCTGCGAGAGCGGGCTGTTGAGCGACGGGCTGTCCACCGCCTGCTATGTGCTGGGGTATGAGCGGAGCTTGGAACTGCTGAAACAGTACAACGCCGAGGCGGTTTTTGTGCTGGAGGACAAAACCGTACGGATCACGGTCGGTCTGCGGCAGTATTTTACGCTTGAAAATAGTGCGTATGCCGTGGTATGATAATAGGAGACAGTATGACTTTTTCCATCCGTGAAGCCACCCCCGAAGACGCCGGGGCGCTGCATGACCTGTATTATATTCATTTAGACAGTCCGCCGGATGAGGCTCAGGACATGGCCGCCTGGCGGGAAAAGCTCGCCCGGTTCGCGGCGGATCCGCTGTATTATGTATTGGTGGGTGAAACCGAAGGGCAAATCGTATCATCGGTGACCCTTGTTGTCATCGAAAGTCTCCTTCAAAACCTGCGTCCCTATGGGGTGATCGAATACGTCGTCACCCACGCCGATTTCCGCAACCGGCATTACGCCACCGCGCTGATGAACCGCGCCTGTGAGATCGCCGAAAGCCATAATTGCTATAAAATCATGCTGTATACCGGTTCCAAACAGGATAAAACCCTGCGGTTTTATGAAAACTGCGGGTTTGACCGGAACGAGAAAACAGCGTTCATCAGGAGATATACATAATGAATCTAAAATCCATTCTCGCCCCCGCCGCCCGGGTTCCCGGCGGATTGCGTCTGCCCGGCCGGAAGGACACCGCCGGCTGCGAAACCCTGCGGATGCCGCCGCCGGCGCGGGTGGTTATCCCGATGTGTCACCATATCGGCGTCCCGGCGGTACCGGCGGTAAAAAAAGGCGACACTGTCAGCGTCGGCCAGGTCATCGGCGATATCGCCGGCTCTTGCGACGATATCGGTATACCGGTCCACGCCTCGGTTTCCGGGACGGTCCGCGATATCGTCACGCTGACTATGCCCGACGGCGCGCGGTCGGAAGCGGTGGTGATCGATTCTGACGGGCTGATGACGCCGTTTTCCGGTATACAGCCGCCCAAGATCGAGACAGCCGAAGAGTTGCTGGCCGCGGCGGGGGCTTCCGGTCTGGCGGGTCTCGGCGGCGCCGGTTTCCCGGCTTACGCCAAACTGAAACCCAAAAAAGACACAGTTATCGACACCCTGATCGTCAACGCCGCCGAATGTGAGCCGTATATTACGGTTGATCACCGCGCCTGTATCGAGCAGACCGCGGATATTTTCGAAGGCGTCGAAATATTACAGCGGCGGCTGAACATCCCCGCGGCCGTTATCGCCGCCGAATCCAACGCCCCGCAGGCGATCGCGGCGCTGAACCAGGTTGCCGGCGAAAACGTTTCGGTGATGAAATTGCCGGCGCGGTATCCGCAGGGGGCCGAAAAAACACTGGTCTATGCCGTCACCAAACGTAAAATCCCGGCCGGCGGACTGCCGGCGGATGTGGGCTGTCTCGTCATGAACGTCAGCTCGGTCGCCTTCCTCGCCCGGTATCTGCGAACCGGCAAACCGTTAGTCAGCCGGACCGTGACGCTGGCCGGCCCGGCGATCGCCAATCCCGGCAACTACCGGGTGCCGGTCGGCACGTCGGTTGCCGATCTGATCGCTTTCGCCGGCAGCTATGCCGCGCCGGCCCGCAAGCTGCTGATCGGCGGCCCGATGATGGGCACGGCGCTGGCCTCGGAAAACACCCCCATCCTCCGGTACCACAACGCAGTGCTGGCGTTCACCGCCGATACCGCCGTCCCGCCGCCCCAGAAAGACTGCATCCGCTGCGGCCGGTGCCTCTTAGCCTGCCCGATGAAGCTGGCGCCGGTCACCCTGAAAAACGCCGTCAAGACCAACGACCTGGATACCCTGCGGAAGTTTGACGTCAGCAGCTGCTACGAATGCGGCTGCTGCGCTTATGTCTGCCCGGCGGGGATCCCGCTGGTCCAGCAGATGCGGTTAGGGAAGGCTCAATTGAAAATTGATAATTGAAAATTGATAATTGGGTGATGTTGTGTTGGGTGCGCTGCATCATTTTATGGCGGCGGCGTGGAAACGTTATATTATACGAGGAGGTTCTTATATGCCGTTACTAAGAACAGTAATGAAGTTGGAACAAACGATGCGTAATCAAAGTGTACCGGAGGATATTATAGCTCAAATAAATCCTCGCGGAGCCACATCAGAGGAGAAAATAATTGAGGTTATTGACCAAATGGACCGGTTATTATCCAAAGAACAATGTCTATCAATTATGGAACGGCATGGTTGCTGTAAAACAGGGAAAGCTGACAAGACGAGTCTTGAATTTGGCCGTGAACATAACGGGAAAACACTTGAAGAAAAAATTAAGCTAATTCCACAATCGGATATTGCCTATATCATGCAATGCGCATTGAACGCCGACGGAACACTCTCCACTTTTTGGGGAGAAGATGATCCCAATGGTATTTCCACATGCGGATGCTATACAATAAGAGAACTTCCAAAACCTGTTGATATATCCAAAACATATTGCGCCTGTTGCGGAGGGCTCCAGCGGCATATATATCAAAATGCACTCTCCGTTCAATTGCGGCTTATTGAGGTTGTTTCATCAAGAATCAGCTCCGGCGGGAAAAAGAAGTGTGAATTTTTGTTTGAAATAATCGGTGAGTAATATACCGAACCGATTCACCCTGAATCCCCGAAAGAAAAGAGTACCTATATGGACAAACTGTTGGTTTCCCCCTCTCCCCATCTCCACGGCGGCGCTTCCACCCAAAGAATCATGCTGGATGTCATCATCGCGCTGACGCCGGTCAGTATTGCTTCGGTACTGCTGTTCGGATACCGGGCGGCGCTGATGATCACCTGCTGCGTCCTCAGCTGTGTCGCCGCCGAATGGCTGTTCCGGCGGCTGCTCCGGCGCAGCGATACCGTGGCCGATCTCAGCGCGGCGGTCACCGGGCTGCTGCTGGCCCTCAATATGCCGTCCGGCGCCCCGCTCTGGCTGGCCCCGATCGGCGCGGCCGCCGCTATCATAGTGGTCAAGCAGCTTTTCGGCGGTATCGGCCACAACTTTGTCAACCCGGCGCTGACCGCCCGGGTGGTATTGTTCATCTCCTTTCCGGGGCTGATGTCGCGCTGGACCGTCCCCTGCGCGCTTGATGGGGTTACCGGCGCCAGCCCGCTCACCATCCTCAAAACCGCCGCCGACGCGGTAACCGGCGCTACCGGTTCCGGCGCCGCCACCCTGCCGCCGTTAGGCGAGATGTTTCTCGGCATCCGCGGCGGTATGCTGGGCGAAACCTGCATAGTTGCGCTGCTGCTGGGGTTTGTCTGGCTGCTGGTCCGCCGGATCATCTCCCCCGCCGTCCCGCTGACCTATCTCGCGGTAACCGGCGGACTGTTCCTGCTGACCACCGGCAGCGCCGAAACGACCCTCTACCAGCTGATGAGCGGCGGGCTGCTGCTCGGCGCGGTATTTATGGCCACCGATTATGCCACCTCGCCGGTCACCTCTTGGGGCAAGATCATCTTCGGCGCCGGCTGCGGCCTGATCACCTTCGCCATCCGCCAATTCGGCGCACTGCCGGAGGGGGTATCCTTCGCGATCATCATTATGAATATATTGTGCCCGCATATTGAGCGGTTGACCATGCCGAAAGCATTTGGGAAACAGCCGTAGGGGCGGGCCTTGTGTCCGCCCGTGCCACTCAAATAAATGCTACCAAGGGCCGGACACAAGGCCCGTCCCTACGCGCTATATAAGAATCTCCATATTCCAAAAGGGGCTGCCGCCATGAAACCCATATTAAAATCCCCCGCCGTGATCCTCACTGCTATCGCGCTGGGGGTGGCATTGCTGCTGAGCCTGACCAACGCCATCACCGCCGATTCCATCGAGGAGAACAAGCGGATCAAGGCGGATAAATTGCGCGCAGAGGTGCTGCCCGCGGCGGTATTCATCGTCCAGACCAGCCCGGACGGGATCGAATACGCCGCCGGGACCGACGGGCAGGGCAATCCGGCCGGCTATGTTTTCACCATCTCCGTTCCCGGCTATGGCGGCCCGATAGAAGTCATGGTCGGTATCGGCACCCGGGGGTTGGTGACCGGCGTGACAGTTCTGGAGATGACCGAGACCCCCGGACTCGGCATGAAGGCCGGCGACCGGGCCTTCTTAGACGGTTTCACCGGCGCGTCTGGCTCTCTGTCGGCGGTCAAACATAAGCCGGGCGAACGCGAGATCGAAGCGATCACCGGGGCGACCGTCACCTCCAACGCGGTGACCGACGCGGTCAATCAGGCGATAGAACTGTATAAGGAGGTTGCGCGGTAATGTGGAAAACCTTTTCCAAAGGGATTATCCGGGAGAATCCGGTGCTGGTGCTGATCCTCGGCACCTGCCCTTCGCTGGCGGTATCCTCGTCGGTGCAGTCGGCGCTCGGGATGGGGATCGCCGCCACCGCGGTGTTGATCTGCTCCAACGTCTTCATCTCGGCGCTGCGCAATATTATCCCGGACAAGGTGCGGATCCCCGCTTTTATCATCGTCATCGCCGGGTTTGTGACCATGACCCAGATGATTGTCAAATCCTACGCGCCGGAGATCGACGAACAGCTCGGCATCTTCCTGCCGCTGATCGTGGTCAACTGCATCATCCTCGCCCGGGCCGAGATGTTCGCCTCCAAAAACCGGGTGCTGGCCTCAGCATTAGACGGGGCCGGCATGGGGGCGGGTTTTACCGCCACCCTGTTGGTCATGAGTTCGATCCGGGAGCTGCTCGGCAGCGGGACCTGGTTCGGCATCTCGGTCACCGATCGCTGGGCGCCGCCGATGCTGATCTTTGTTATGGCCCCCGGCGGCTTCTTCGTCTTCGGGCTGTTGGTGGCGCTGGCGGCGAAATTATCCAAAGCCGGCGAAGTAACTCCGGGCTGCCCGATGGCTTGTCCCGGTTGTGAAGCCGCCGCCGACTGCGAACAATCACAAAAAGGAGGTGATCCGGCATGAAAGCCATTGTCGCGGTATTGTTCACCGCGGTATTGACCGAAAATTTCGTGCTGGCGAAATTCCTCGGCATCTGCCCCTTCCTCGGGGTCTCGAAAAAGCTGGATACCGCCCTCGGCATGAGCGTCGCGGTTATCTTTGTGATGCTGCTGTCAACCTTGGTCACCTGGCCGATCAACGCCTATCTGTTAGAGCCGAACGGCTTGGATTATCTCCAGACCATTATCTTCATTTTAGTTATCGCCACCTTGGTCCAGTTGGTGGAATTCACGCTGAAACGCTACCTGCCGCCGCTCTACCGCGCGCTGGGCATCTATCTGCCGCTGATCACCACCAACTGCGCCGTCCTCGGCGTGGTAGTGCTCAACGTCGACCGCGGCTACGGGTTCGGCGACGCGATGGTCAACACCCTCGGCGCCGGCTTGGGGTTTATGCTGGCTATGGTGATGTTCGCCGGCGTCCGCAAACGGTTGGAATCCGCCGATATCCCGGATTTCCTCAAAGGCCTGCCCATCTCGCTGATCTCCGCCTCGTTAGTCTCGCTGTCATTCCTGGGGTTTTCCGGGATGGCGGAGGGGATGTTTGGGGCGCACTAAAAGTTTCATCAAATCGGATAAGTGCTGTGGCGTGCGCCCCCGAAGAAACGCTGACGCGTTCTTCTTCAATTGCGTTTTTTATCTTTTCCGAAGAGTATTCATATCGGATTAGAGCGGTTTGACTTTTAGTGTATGGCAGAAAATAAAATAATATGGTTAAGCTATCGCGACCTGCGCGGAGAGAAGCAAGTTAAGCGTCCGTACACTATCCGCGATGTGCGGGGAACGATTTATCAAACAGCTATAAAACATGAAATATGGAGTTCATTATGACCATCTTACTCCCCGTATTATTAGTCGCCGCCGTCGGGCTGCTCTGCGGTATTTTGCTGACGGTGGCCGCCAGATTGATGGCGATGCCTGTCGATGAGCGGGTGGAGGCGGTGCTGGAGGCACTGCCCGGCACCAATTGCGGCGCCTGCGGCTTTTCCGGCTGCGCCGGTTACGCCGAGGAGCTGGCCGGCGGTTCCGCCGCCAACGGACTCTGCGCTCCCGGCGGCGCCGATGCCGCCGATGCCGCGGCGGATATTTTGGGGCTGCCCCGTACCGCCTTTGTGCCGAACACCGCCTTTGTCCGCTGCGGCGGCAGTGATGCCGCGACAGCCAGCGCCTTTGCGTATACCGGCGAACGCAGCTGTGCCGCGGCGGTACAGCTGCACGGCGGATACCGGGCATGTCCGTATGCCTGTCTCGGTTTCGGCGACTGCGCAGGTGTCTGCACCTATGACGCAATATGTGTCGTTGACGGCACCGCCCGGATCGACCCCGCCCGCTGCCGGGCCTGCGCGACCTGTGTCGCTGCCTGCCCCAAGGGGCTGATCCAGATTTTGTATATGGACAGCCCCAAAACCGCGGTGCGCTGCCGCAACCCCGACAAAGGCACCGCCAAAATCTGCCGTACCGGTTGCATCGGCTGCCGCCGCTGTATGGGCGCCTGTGAATCCGGCGCGATTACCGTCCCGGAAAACCTCGCCGAAATTGATCCCGCCCTCTGTACCGGGTGCGGCGCCTGCACCCAGGTCTGTCCGACGAAATGCATCGTGAAGGTAATTATTACTTAAAAAGAGGTTATCCAATGCTGTTCAAACTAAAAAAATCCCGCGGTATGCTGATCATGGCCGCCGCCAGCCCGATCTTTTTTCTGTTTTTGCTCTACGATATGATAAACGAGCTCACCTTCGAGAGCGTTTTGTTTTTCGGCGCGGCGCTGTTGTTTGTATTGTACGTCCTGCCGCCGGCGGTATGGTCTTATTACCGGTTAGACGACGGCGTTTTGACCGTCCGCAATGGGTTTTACCGTAAAAAATACGCCTATGCCGATATCAAAAGGGTCATTCTCGCCGATTCGTTAGATGGCCCTCCGGGTAAAGGCGCCGTCATGCAGCCCATCGTCAAGGTCACCTTCCACAAAAAGAAATATCCCCCGCTGGCCCTCATACCGCGGGACCGCGAAGGACTATCCGCCGCGCTCCGGCAACGGCTGCCGGAACCGGTAACGGACGGCGCGGAGCCAGAGAACCAGTAATTTTTTCCCCGCAAATGGCTGCAAATATTTGCAATTTGCCATTTACAATTTGCAATTTTATAAGGAGTACCATCATGTACCCACTGCTATTAACCCCCCACATCACCGACTACATCTGGGGCGGCACCCGTCTCAAAACCGAATTCGGGTATCCCTCAAATGCCGCCGTCGCCGCCGAAGCCTGGGTGCTGAGCTGCCACGCCGACGGGCCGTCGGTGGTCGTCAACGGGCCGCTGGCCGGGCAAACACTGCCGCAGGTGCTGGCTGTCTGGGGCAAAGACGCCCTCGGCACGCGGGCGGCGGCTTTTGACAATTTCCCGATCCTGATCAAGCTGATCGACGCCGCCGACCGGCTGTCGATCCAGGTGCATCCCGCCGACGATTACGCGCTGCGGGTGGAGGGGGAATACGGCAAAACCGAAATGTGGTATGTCGTCGACTGTGAACCCGGCGCGCAACTGATCTACGGCTTCACCCGGGAGCTGAGCCGGGAGGAATACCGTGACCGGGTCGCCGGCAACACCCTGACCGAGGTCTGTAATTTCGTCCCGGTCCAAAAGGGCGACGTGTTTTTTATCCAGGCCGGCACCCTCCACGCCATCGGCGCCGGCATCCTCATCGCCGAGGTCCAGCAGAATTCCAATACCACCTACCGGGTTTCGGACTACGGCCGGTTAGGCGCCGACGGCAAACCCCGCCCGCTGCACATCGACAAGGCGGTAGACGTCACCACCCTCGCCCCGCCGGCGCGGGAATACGGACAGATCGGCGAGCGGCGGACGATAGCCGGCGGCGTGGTGCGCCCGTTAGCCAGCTGCGAGCTGTTCACCGCCGAGCTGTGGCAGTTAGAGGGTACCATGTCCGCCGGGTTGGAGGACAGCTTTGTCTCGCTGCTGTGTCTTGACGGCGAAGGGTTGGTCAATGACGGCAAAACAACGCTGAACATAAAAAAAGGGGCCAGCCTGTTCCTGCCGGCGGGGATGACCGCCGCGCTGGAGGGCAAGGGTGAATTTATTTGTTCGTATATATAACATTCCATTATCAATCAAAAAACAACGGCAGCGGCGTTCGAGTCGGATCGGACGGGACAGGCGGTGCTGGGGAGTATTTGATGTTGATATTTTGGTGATTATATGGTAGACTATAGGCGATGGAGGTGGCTTTATGAGTTACGATATTCAAGTGAATTGGGATGAATCCGCCGGGGTATGGTGCGCGGTATGCGACGATATCCCGCTGGCGTTAGAGAGCCACTCGTTTGACGCGCTGATCGAACGGGTCAAGGTTGCCGCTTATGAGATTCTTGAGCTGAACGGAAAACTCGGGAAGAGCATACAGTTGTGCTTCAAAGCGACACATTGGGAGAATATTGCGTAATGGCGGAATATGAAAAAGAAGTGCGGCGGATATTGCAGGAAAATGGCTGTTCCTTTGTGCGCCGCGGCAAAGGCGACCATGATATTTGGTACAGCCCGCTGTCTAAGCAAAATTTTCCCGTTGACGGCAGGATAAAATCCCGGCATATAGCAAATGCGGTTATGAAGCAGAGCGGTGTTGCGCATAGGTTTTAAAAATAGGAGATGCCTCCGGTGTTATCGGAGGCATCCTTGATTTTTAACATTATGAAAGAAGGTACAAGCGTGAATGATCTCAAATTTTCGGTCAACAAACACCCCGCACCCGAAATATTATATAAAATTGCAGCGCATCAAGGAATAAACAAAGAGCGATCGCTCAGAGGATTGACGAATACTATCAATCGAAGTAAAGAGTGTTCGGACTATTTCGGTGTGATTGTGGAAAATGAACGGGATGATGTTGTCGGGTATGCCGGATTTATTCAAAATAAAAACAACCCGCAAAAATGGTTATATACTGATTTGTGGGTGAAAGAGGATTGCCGCCGGCAAGGAATCGCTGTCCGCTTGGTAAAAGCAGGGCTGAAACATCTTTTTGATATCGGTGCAAAAACACTATATTGTACGGTCAATCCCGATAATCATCCATCACTTTTATTACAAAAGACGCTTGGATTTATGAATATCGAAACAGAACCGTTCAATGAGTTATTTGTTGAAGGTTTGATGATGTTTCAATTGGAAGTATAATCAATCAAAAAACAACGGCAACGGCTCCAGATAAAAAATATCCTCCCGATCCGCCGCGTTGCCCTCGGCCAATATCGCGCCTTTGCCGGCGATGTGGCCGCCGGCCTGGCGGGTCAGCTGGGCTAACGCGTGGATCGATTCGCCGCCGCTGATCACGTCGTCCACCAACAGTACCTGCCGCCCGCGCAGCTGGTCCATCTCGCTCCGGTCTAAATAGAGCGTCTGCTCCTTATCGGTAGTGATCGACCTGACCGGCACCGCGACCGGTTCGGGCATGTAGAGCTTCGGATATTTCCGGGCGATCAGATACGGCTTGCCGCTGCGCCGCGCCATCTCATAGGCGAGCGGGATCCCCTTCGCCTCGGCGGTCAGCAGCACATCGAAATCCGGCGCTTTTTCTAACAGCGCCGCCGCCGCCGCCTCGGTCATCTCGACGTCGCCGAAGATTACAAACGCAGCGATCCGCAGCCGTTCGTTGACCCGGCAAAGGGGCAGCTGCCGGGTCAGCCCGGCGATGGTCATGGTGTGGTAGTCCATAGGTCGAGCCTCCTTTTTGAAGTGATTAGTGATTAGTGGATAGTGATTAGTTTTAACCGTTTCGATGTCGATGTGTTATAGCGGCGTTTGTGGATGAGGGAGTCTTTACCAATCCGGCATATCCGCCGCGCCCGGCCATTGGATGCCGTCGTGATACGCAAATTCCGTGATTCCGCAATAGCCCAGCGACGCCCGGGGGGTGAACTGGCGGATCAGCACCCCGTGGGCGACTACCGCTATTTTATCATAGTGGGCATACCGTTTCAATACCGCTTTGGCGCGGCTGAACACCGATTCAAAGGCTTCGATATCCGGCAGTATGCCGCTTTCGGCGGCTCGCAGCGCGCGGTACTGCTCCAACCAGATAGCGGCGCCGCCGGTGGTATAGGTGGTATCCGGCAGCCATTCGTGCAGGTCCACCTCCACCGCGATCTCGATATCCCGCCGCCGGGAGATGATGGCCGCCGTCTGCAGCGCCCGGGTATACGGGGAGGCGACGATCAATTGGATGCCGTCCAACCGCGGGTCAGCGGCGGCCTGTTCCGCCTGCTGTATCCCGTCCGGGGTCAGCGGCCCCAGATCCAGCCCGTGGCCGATAAATCCGCGCCGCTCCACATGGGAATAGTCGGGTTCGCCGTGGCGGATGAAGATGACTTGCATAAAAACCCCCTGAACAATTCACAATTATGGCGTGTTTCTGCGGATTAGGATGCCCTTCATGTATGCGGTAGTATTGTACGTGTCCCAAATGAACCGCATTTCTTCCTCATTACAGCCGATGAGGATTTTTATTTCGCTGTCTTTTTTCAATAAATCGACGGTGCAGATAATCGCGCCGATACTGTCCCCATGTATGCCCTTCCACACGTCGATGCCGCCGCCGTCCATCGAGGCGGTGTTTTCGAGATAGCCGTAGTTCACCGGATAGATGAAATCCGGGTATCGCGGGTGGGCACTGTTTTTGGGGCGGTCGATGATGAGGGCCGATTCCGAAACGAGTTGGTCGAGGGCGGACCAGAAGTCGGCTTCTATCATAGTGTGTTCCTCTGTTTCATAAATCTCATCACCAGATCTGCCGACTGCCGCGCCGCGGCCACGTCGTGGACCCGCAGCAGCCTGGCGCCCTGCCAGACGGCGACGGCGTGGGCGGCGACGGTGGCGGACAACCGGTCGGCGGGCGGCCGGTCAGGGGCGAGGAAACGTTTGCAGGAAGCGCCGACCATAATAGCAGGAACTGCGGTTCCTGCAAGAACTTGTAATCCATCGATAATCCACGGCAATTGGGCGATCATCGCCGCGTCGCCTTCGTTTGAGCTGCCGAAGCCGATGCCGGGGTCGAGGACGAGAGACGGCAGCGGCAGCCCGGCGGTTTCGGCGCGGCGGATCGCGGCGGTGAAGAAGACTTTTGTAAGCTCCGGCAGGTTTGTGCCGTCGCGGCAATTTGCGCCGCCCGGTCGCATCAGAATCAGCCCCGCGCCTCGCGCCGTCGCCAGCGAAATCATGCCGTTTTCCAGTCCCCCAGAAATATCATTGATGATATCCGCGCCATTTTCCAGCGCTTTTTCGGCCACTTCCCGATAAAACGTGTCCACCGACAGCGGCAGCGATGTCGCCGTGCGGACCGCGGCCAGCGCCGGCCCTAACCGCGCCCACTCCTCCGCCGCCGACAGCAGAACCGCGCCGGGGCGGGTGGACTGGGCGCCGATATCCAGTATGTCCGCCCCCTCCGCCGCCATCCGCCGCGCGTGAGCGGCGGCGGCTTCCGGATCAGGGCAGCGGCCAACAGCCAAAAAGCTGTCGGGGGTGACGTTGAGGATACCGGCGACCGCGACCCGGCCGGTCAGGTCGATGGAGCCGGAACGGTGAGTGAATAGTATCATGGGACTTTCCCTACTTTTCGGCAATCTCCGCAAGGCTGTCGGTCAAATATCCCCCAACACCGCCTGCCCGGTCCTATCCGACTCGAACGCCGCTTCCATCACCTTCATCACCCGCATGGCTTCCTCCGGCCGCACAAACGGCTCGGCGGCGCCGTCCAGCACCTCGGCGAGGTTGACGTAGAAGCCCGGGTGGTCGGAATGGTACTGGTCGGGGTCGATCTCGGTCTCGCTGACGGTATCCTCATGCCGGGGCGCCATGGTTTTGGTGGGGCCGGCTTTGGTATAGACGATCTCCTCTTCCCACACCTCCTCAGTTTCGATGGCGCGGACAATCTTGCCGCTCCCGTTCCAGTCGTTGACGGTTATGGCGCCCTTGTCGCCGTAGACCCGCCAGCGGGGCGGCTGGATAAAGTGGGTGGTGCCGACCTCCACCTCACAGGTGGGGCCGCCCTCAAATTTTATCAGCAGCCGGAAGCCGTCGTCGCATTCCACATACCCCACATGGTACAGCTCGCAGAACACCGATACCACTTTTTGCGGGAATAGCTGCATCAGCTGGTCGATCATGTGTACGCCCCAATCCAGCATCATGCCGCCGCCGGTGATCAGCTGCCGCCGCCAGCCGTGGGGGATGCCGCGCGAGCCGGTCACCCGGGACTCGACGGCAAACACCTGCCCCAGCCCGCCGGATTCCACCGCGTCCCGCACCGCCCGGAAATCCGCGTCCCGGCGGCGGTTCTGGTGGATGGTGAACAGGCTGCCGGTGCGGGCGGCGCAGTCCATCATGGTCTGCAGCTCGGCCGAATCCATCGCCACCGGCTTTTCGCAGACCACCGCTTTGCCGGCCTCCAGCGCGGCGCAGACGATCTCGCAATGGTAGTTGTTCGGCGTCGCCACGATGACGATATCCACCGCCGGATCGGCCAGCAGCGCCGCCTGGGACGGATACCATACCAGCCCGTCTTTGGTGACCGCTTCTTCCTTTTCCGGCAGGATGTCAAAAGCGCCGGTGATCTTGATACGGGGAGTGATGCAGATACCCTTGCGGTGCCAGTTCCCCATGCCGCCGTAGCCGATGATTGCTGCTTTGTAGGTTTTCATTATGTATGTCCTCCATAAAAATAATTGTGAGGTTTGTAGGGAACGGTCATGACAGGACGCGCGCGTCCTGCGCCGTTCCATGCGCGAATCAATAGGTCGACAACAACCATCCGACACCGTATTTATCTGTGACGAGCGCGGCCAGCGGTGTCCAATGCCAATCCGTGTGGATAGAATAATTTGTTCCTTCTTTCATCAGGATTTCATAAGCACTGCGCAAATCTTGCTCCGTCTTGAATTTCGCGCAGCAGCCGACCCCTTTCGGAGTCATTTCACCAAACGCGTCAGCAGGACGCAGCAGTATGTTGCATCCGTTGATATTCACCATGATATACGGGTCGCCGTTCGGCAAAAATTCTTCGGAAACTTTTTCAGCCCCAAAGACAGTATGATAGAATTCATATGCCTCCACAGGGTTTTTCAAATGGAACATAAGGTAAAAATAGGATGATTTTGGCATAGGTTATTCTCCTTGTGATGTTTGTATGACTTTTTAATCTTTCTTCTCAAGAACCACAAAACCGCCCATATCTCCTTCACTGCACACATTCGCGCAAGAGATTTTAATGATTTTCCAACCTTCTTCTAATAAATCGTTGATTTGCTTTACATATTTATTTTCGTTTACATCAGAACCGTCGTTATTGATATACATCAATTTTTGCATTCTATTTTCACCTCCGAAATAATATGCCGCGATGCATTAAGCGCTTACGCGCGGAACAGAGCAGGACGTGCGCGTCCTGCGAAAACCGTTCCCTACATCAATTTCTCCACCACCGCATTTCCCATCTCAGCCGTCCCCACCAATCTACACTCGTTACTCCATATATCCGCCGTCCGCAGCCCATCCTCCAGCGCCGCTTGCACCGCATTTTCCACCGCAACCGCCGCATCTTCCCGCTCCAGCGAATACCGCAGCAGCATCGCCGCCGACAGGATGGCTGCCAGCGGGTTGGCAGTATCCTGTCCGGCCAGCTCCGGCGCGCTGCCGTGGACAGGCTCGTACAGCCCAAACTTGTCCGCCCTCAGCGAAGCTGAGGGAAGCATCCCGATCGAGCCGGCGATCTGCGACGCCTCGTCCGACAAAATATCGCCGAACATATTGTTGGTCAGCAATACGTCGAACTGCCCCGGGTCGCGCACCAACTGCATGGCCGCGTTGTCCACATACATATGTATGAGCGCGACGTCGGGATATGCTCGCCCGATCCGGGTCACCGTTTCCCGCCAGAGCCGGGAGGATTCCAGCACATTCGCCTTGTCCACACTATGCACGCGCCCACCGCAGTGGGCGCTTTTGCCGCGCCGCCGCGCCGCTTCAAACGCCGCCCGGGCAATCCGTTCGATCTCCGGCACCGAATACCGTTCGGTATCATACGCGCCCTCAACACCATCTATATACTCGCGCCCGCGCTCCCCAAAATAAATCCCGCCGGTCAGCTCCCGTACCACCAATAAATCTAACTTTTCCCCCACAATTTCGGGTTTGAGCGGGCAGGCATCCCGCAATTGCGGATACATAATGGCCGGCCGCAGGTTGGCAAACAACCCCAATGCCGTCCGGATCCCCAACAACCCCGCTTCCGGCCGTTTATCGCCGGGCAGCGTATCCCATTGCGGCCCGCCAACCGCGCCCAGCAGTACCGCGTCGGCGCTGCGGCATACCGCCAACGTTTCCTCCGGCAGCGGACAGCCGGTATGGGCGATCGCAATACCGCCGATCAGGGCTTCGGTGAAGGTCAGCGAAAAAGCATACTTTTCGGCGGCGCATTCCAGCACCCGGACGGCCTGTTTGGTAATTTCCGGGCCTATCCCGTCGCCGGGCAGGAGGGTGATGTGGTAGTTTTGCAAGGCGTGACCTTCTCTCATCAGCCAAAAAGCGGGATAAATTCCAGCCCGGCGCTTTTGGTTATCTCCTCGGCTTCGGGATAGGATAAATGCGGATATTCTTTCTGAAATTCATCAAATTCCGATTGCTCAATCGCATACTGTATGCCGTCAATTTCTTTATACCAACCGAAATCGTTCGTCGTCGTCGCTCCGAATTTTACTTCCTGTATAAAACCGCTGCCGTCGGGCGATATCCGTTGTGTCATATAGTCCAAATCACCGGCTCCTGCGTGGCTGTTTGAATATATTACGCCGGAATCGTATATCACGCAGCTGTGTCTTGACCAATATTCATTCAGCAGATACGGTTTATCCTCCACCAATGTGATAATCGCGACAACGGTAAAATACTCTTTATTCAACAATATCAAATCCAGCTTGCCGTTTTGATTTAAATCTTTCAGCGCATACCCCAATTTGTCCCTGACCTCACTGTAATCTTCTCCACAGGACATAAACGGCTCCCGTAATGCCCACTCTAAGAAAAAGTCATTTTCCATTTCAATATCCGGTTGCTGGATAACCGCTTCCACATGTTCCCTCAGCGCGTCCAGCAGTTCCGTATAATCTTTATACGGCAATTCTTTCGCAAGAGACACTGTTTCCTCCGCGGTCTGCGACGGCAATCTGCTTGGAGCGGGTTCTGTTTCTCCGGTTGTCGCTATGCTTGCCGAACTGCTGCCGGCAGTATGTGAGGTTTCATCCGCTTTCGACTCCGGGCTGCCTTGAACACATCCCGAAAAGGTAATCAAAATAATTATACATATTGTATATATTTTCAATTTCATCTACTATAAACCCCCAGCTCAGTGATGAAACAATCTCAGCCCGGTAAACGCCATCACCATCCCATATTTATCGCAGACACCGATCACATTATCGTCCCGGATTGAGCCGCCGGGTTGGGCGATATACTGTACCCCTGACCGGCGGGCCCGCTCGATGTTGTCGCCGAAGGGGAAGAACGCGTCGGAGCCGAGCGACACACCGCTCAGGGTGTCTAACCAGATCCGTTTCTCCTCCCGGGACAGCGCCGCCGGGCGGACGGTGAAGAAATTTTTCCACACCCCGCCGGCCAGCACCTCCTCCGGATCGTCGCCGATAAACACATCTATCGTATTGTCCCGGTCAGCCCGGCGGATATCCGGGCGGAAGGGCAGCGACAGCACCGCCGGATGCTGGCGCAGGTACCAGGCGTCGGCTTTTGCGCCGGCCAGCCGGGTGCAGTGGATCCGGCTCTGCTGGCCCGCGCCGACCCCGATGACCTGGCCGTTTTTTGCGTAACAGACCGAGTTGGACTGGGTATATTTCAAGGTGATCAGCGCGATCAACAGGTCCCGTCTGGCCTCTATCGGCAGGGTTTTATTGGCGGTGACCATCTCCCGCAGCAGCAATCCGTCGATGGGGGCGCTGTTGCGTCCCTGTTCAAAGGTGACGCCGAAAACGTCCTTCCGCTCAATCGCCGCCGGCTGATATTGGGGATCTATCGCCACAATCGTATAGCTGCCCTTGCGCTTTTTTTTGAGTATCTCCAGCGCTTCGGGGGTATAGCCGGGCGCGATAACCCCGTCCGACACCTCCCGGTCTAACAGCATCGCCGTCTCCCGGTCGCAGACGTCGGACAGCGCCGCCCAGTCGCCATAAGAAGACAGCCGGTCGGCCCCCCGCGCCGCCGCGTACGCGGCGGCCAGCGGCGACAGCTTCAGATCGTCCACGAAATAGATCTTCCGCAACGTTTCGGACAATCCAAAACCATCACCTGCACCACGCGCATTCCCACCCACCAGCGGCGACTGCGCGGAGCGATTGCTCCCCGCAGGGGCGACCGCCGCGCCGGCCGGGCTGACATGCTTAAAGCTGGCCGCCGCCGGCAATCCGGTCGCGGTTTTCAGCTCACTGACCAATTGCCAGCTGTTCAGCGCGTCCAACAGATTGATATACCCCGGCCGCCCGTTGACGACGGTCAGCGGCAGCTCGCCGTCCCGCATAAACACCCGGGCGGGGGTCTGGTTGGGGTTGCACCCGTATTTTAAGGGAAGCTGGATCATGGGTTCTCCTTCGTCGAATGCTGAATTCTTAATGCTGAATGCTTAATTAAAGGCTGAATCATTTAGCATTCAACATTAAGAATTCAGCATTTATTGATAATCCTATCCTCAACCCTGCCGTTCGCGTCCACTAACCGTACAAACAGCGCCACCCTATTCTCCGCATCCAGACTCTCCCACGCGACGGCAGCCAATGCGTTGATACCCAACTCCGGGATCGCCACAAGCTCCGGGTCGCCGCGGAAAGAGGGCAGGCTCCCCGCGCGTCGCGGATACGGGTCGCTATCGCCGGCGTAGGTGTGGATAAAATGCCCTTCCCCCGCTTTCGGAGCGTCATAGGCAAAGAAAAGCCGTTGGGCCGAGGCCGGATCGCCGTTATTCGTTTTCAGGATCGACAATTGGTATTTGTCTCCCGCCGGATCCAACAATCCCGAGATCCGCGGGGTATAATGCGGCGCGTCCGGTTCAAAGGTGCGGGTACGCAGCGCGTCTTCAAAGGTATCCCCCGCCGCCAAAAAATCCCGGATGGTATCGGTCTGGTCGCCGTTGGTAACGATATGCAGCCGCTCCCCGCTCGTAGCGGATAGTTCCCCACTCGCAGCGGACAGGTCCCCGCTCGCAGTGGATAGTTCCCCGCTCGCAGCGGATAGTTCCCCGCTCGCAGCGGATAGGTCCAGCTGCCGGACCGGATGATAGATCACCAACGACGGGTCGGTCATCTTCGTCTCGTCAAACGCCCGGGTGCGGATGCCGTCATCGGTAGCCGCGAAAATCCGGTTGCGGCTGTTTTCGCTTCTCCCCATGATGAAATAGAGCAGCGCGTACCGCCCGTCGGGATGCTTGCCCAGCACAATGCCGCGCCCGGGATAGGATGTCGCCCCCAGCGCGGCGGATAAGGATTGAATATTCAATGGGTCGCCCCCTTGGCTTGCTGCATTGTGTTATCACGCAGACAAAAATACATGACGCGCCAGAACGCGGAATGTATTTCCTGTGTATCTGTTGGTTACCATTTTACGTTTTTTCGACGGGTTTGTCAATAACAGGATACTGATAAAAATAGAGAAATATTGACCCGGGCAAAAAAATAGATTGAATCCCCGGACAACCTGTAGTATACTATAGAAAATATATAAACGGAGGGATATTCCCATGAAAAAAATTGCCTTGATTCTTTTTTGCTGTCTGTTTGTGTTTCTGCTGACCTCCTGCGAGACAGATATCGACACCAGCTCGGATGACGGTCCCCAGGAAACCTCATCCGACACCACCGCCCTGCCGCCGCCGGACGAAACAGCGCCGCCTAAAGCCGATCCGGACAAAGCCGATCCGGACAAAGCCGATCCGGACGAATCCGATCCGGACGATACGTCCGGTCTGGCATTTTCCGATTTGCAGGGTATGCGGTTCTGGCACGGAAGCGGGGACGGCGGGTGGGGCACCACGGTACTCATATCGCCCGACGGGTCCTTCTCCGGGTATTATCATAATTCGGACGAAGACGTTACCGGCGCCGATTATCCGAACGGGACACGGCGCGAGTGTTATTTCAACGGAAATTTTTCGCCGCCGGTAAAAATCGGTGAGTTTGAATATTCCGTGAAATGTACATCCCTGATACCCGACGGGACGGTGGGAAAAGAGGAGATCATGGGCGGCGTCAAGGTCATCATCTCCGAACCGCAGGGCTTTGACGGCGCTGATGAATTCCGGATCTATCTGCCCGGGAAGAAAACCGATGACCTGTCTGAAAAATTTTTGAGCTGGGCACATGAATTGGAGAGCGACGGCGCGCTGACCGCTTATGGGCTGTATAACGTCGCGGGACAGCAGGGGTTTGTCGTTTTCCCGGATTGACACGCTGATTATGCTTACGGGCGGGCGGGGATGCCCGCCCGTTTTTTTTGTTTTTTATGAAATATTTTATCATTCCCCCTTGACCAATCTATAATTTTGCGCTATACTGTCACTCGAACATATATTCTTCCGATTGGAGCCATCATATGATCTCAAAACTCATCGTCCGGGGTGCCCGGGAGCACAACCTGAAAAATATCGATCTCGAGATCCCGCGGGACAAGTTGGTGGTGTTCACCGGGCTGTCCGGCTCCGGCAAATCCTCGCTGGCTTTTGACACCATCTATGCCGAGGGCCAGCGGCGGTATGTGGAATCCCTCTCCTCCTACGCGCGCCAGTTCCTCGGCCAGATG